>JBARAE010000896.1:0-3270 GCA_049791715.1 Micromonospora sp. | reverse complement strand
GGGCGGGACATCGTGGTGCTCGCCACCACCAGCCGGACCCCGGTGCTCGACGCCCGGGACCTCGCCCCCGGCACCCACGTCAACACCGTCGGCTTCAAGCAGCGGCACCGCGCCGAGTTCGGTATCGACCTGCTGGACGGCGCCGAGGTCCTGGTCACCGACTCGCCGGGCCAGGCGGCCGCGTACGACCCGCCGATGCTGGCCGCCCTGCCCCCGTACGCCGAGCGGTTGCGCGATCTGGGCGCGGTGCTGGCCGGCGCGGTGCCCGGCCGGACCGGCGCGGATCAGATCTCGGTCTTCTGCTCCACCGGCCTGGCCGGTACCGAGGTCTTCCTCCTCGACCGCCTCGCCCGGGTCGGCGCGCCCACCCCCTGACCGGCCCGCCGGTGTGAGCCGACCGATGCCCGGCGGCCCGCCAGCGCGGCGTTCCCAGTCCGGCCCGGTACCCTCGGATGGTGTCTGCCACCTCCCCTTCCATGTCGTCCGCCGCCGACGGCCGCCGCGTCGCCCTGCTGACCCTGGGCTGCGCCCGTAACGAGGTCGACTCGGAGGAGCTGGCCGCCCGGCTGCACGCCGACGGCTGGCAGGTGACGACCGACGGCGAGGGCGCCGACGTGGTGGTGGTCAACACCTGCGGATTCGTGGAGAAGGCCAAGCAGGACTCCCTCCAGACGCTGCTCGCCGCCGCCGACACCGGCGCCAAGGTGGTCGCCGCCGGCTGCATGGCCGAGCGGTACGGCCGTGAGCTGGCCGACAGCCTGCCCGAGGCGCAGGCGGTGCTGAGCTTCGACGACTACCCGGACATCTCCGCCCGGCTGAACGCGGTCGTCGCCGGCCAGGCCATCGACGCGCACACCCCGCGCGACCGGCGCGAGCTGCTGCCGCTCACCCCGGTCTCCCGGCGGGCGGCGGCGGTGTCCCTGCCCGGCCACGGCACCCCGACCCGGGCCACCACCGAGACCGACGAGCACACCCCCGCCCACCTGCGGCAGGTGCTGCGGCACCGGCTCGACACCGGCCCGGTCGCCTCGCTCAAGCTGGCCAGCGGCTGCGACCGGCGCTGCGCGTTCTGCGCCATCCCCGCCTTCCGCGGCGCCTTCGTCTCCCGTACGCCGGACGAGCTGCTCGCCGAGGCGGAATGGCTGGCCAAGACGGGCGTCCGCGAGCTGGTGCTGGTCAGTGAGAACTCGACCTCCTACGGCAAGGACCTGGGCGACCCGAGGGCGCTGGAGAAGCTGCTGCCGCAGCTCGCCGCGATCGACGGCATCGTCCGGGTGCGGGCCAGCTACCTCCAGCCCGCCGAGACCCGGCCCGGCCTGGTCGAGGTGATCGCCACCACGCCGGGCGTCGCGCCGTACTTCGACCTGTCGTTCCAGCACTCCAGCGAGCCGGTGCTGCGCCGGATGCGCCGCTTCGGCTCCACCGACCGGTTCCTGGAGCTGCTGGCCTCCGCCCGCGCCCTGGCGCCCGACGCCGGCGCCCGGAGCAACTTCATCGTCGGCTTCCCCGGCGAGACCCGGCGGGACGTCGACGAGCTGGTCCGGTTCCTCACCGCGGCGCGGCTCGACGCGATCGGCATGTTCGACTACAGCGACGAGGACGGCACCGAGGCCGCGGGACTGCCCGGAAAGGTCTCTGCCGCCACCATCAAACGCCGGTACGACAAGCTCAGCGCCCTCGCCGACGAGCTCTGCTCGCAGCGGGCCGAGGAGCGGATCGGCTCCACCGTCGAGGTGCTGGTCGACTCCGTCGACGAGGGCGTGGTCGAGGGCCGGGCCGCCCATCAGGCTCCCGAGGTGGACGGCTCCACCACCCTCGTCGCACCCGACGGCGGCGGCGTGGACCTGGCCGCGCTGCGCCCCGGCGACCTGGTCCGGGCCACGGTCACGGCGACCGAGGGAGTGGACCTGGTCGCCGTACCGGATGAGATGATCTCGGCGGCGCCCGGCGCGGCACGGTGACGGCGGGCCCGGACGGAGCGGGGGAGCCACGTGGTGCGGAGCCAGGTACGCCACGGCGGCCGGAGCGGGGTGCGGCCATGACCGGTGCGGAGTCCACGGCGCGGGTGGTCGCCCGGGTACCGGTGCTCAACGCGGCCAACGCGCTGACCGCCCTGCGGCTGGTGCTGGTGCCGGTCTTCGCGGCCACCGTGGTCGTCTCGGGGATGACGCACGCCGGCTGGCAGCTCGCGGCCTGCCTGATCTTCGTGGTGGCCTCGGTGACCGATCTGGTCGACGGTTGGATCGCCCGTCGGTTCAAGCTGGTCACCTCGGTCGGCAAGGTGGCCGACCCGATCGCCGACAAGGCGCTGACGGGCGCCGCCCTGGTGCTGCTCTCCTGGTACGACCGGCTGCCCTGGTGGGTGACCGTGGTGATCCTCGCCCGCGAGCTGGGCATCACCGCGCTGCGGTTCTGGGTGATCCGGCACGGCGTGATCGCGGCCAGCCGCGGCGGCAAGATCAAGACTGCGCTCCAGATCCTCGCCATCACGTGGTACCTCTGGCCGATGCCGGCCGCGCTCGCGGTCGTCGGCCCGTGGATCATGGGCGCCGCGGTGGTGGTCACGGTGGTGACCGGCTTCGACTACGTCGCCCAGGCCCTCCGCCTCCGCCGCCCCACCCCCTGACACCCCCGCCGCGCCTCCCCGCCCTCACCCGGGTGATCGACCGGTCGGTATGGAGGATGTGATCGACGGATCGCCGGGTGGATGACTAGCCGGAGCGCGGGAGGGAAGGGTCTGGGGCATGGATGATCGGGACGTGCAGGGGCAGCGGCCGGTGGGTAGCCCGGCCGCGGCGGTCGTGCACCGCCTGTCGGAGCGCCACGAGACGATGGCCACCGTCGAATCGCTCACCGGCGGGCTGCTCTCCGCGTCGATCGTGGAGATCGCCGGCGTGAGCGGGATCTACCGCGGTGGCCTCGTGGTGTACGCGACCGAGCTGAAGTCTGAACTGGCCGGCGTACCGGCGGATCTGCTGGCGGAGCGTGGGCCCGTCGACCCGGACGTCGCAGTCGCGCTCGCCGAGGGGGGCCGCCGGCGCTGCGGGGCGGACTGGGGGCTGGCCACCACCGGGGTGGCCGGACCGGAGCCGCAGGACGGCAAGCCGGTCGGCCTGGTCTACGTCGCCGCAGCCGGCCCGACCGGCACCGAGGTGTGGAAACTCGAACTGGACGGCGGGCGGGACCACATCCGCTCGGCCGCGGTCATCGAGGCGCTACGGCTGCTGGCCGATCAGATCCACGCCGCCGACCGCGCGGACGAGACACTGG
>JBARAE010000895.1:0-4031 GCA_049791715.1 Micromonospora sp. | reverse complement strand
TGCCTAGCCGCGAGCTGATCGCCGACGCGGTCGAGTACATGGTCAACGCCCACTGCGCCGACGCGCTGGTCTGCATCTCGAACTGCGACAAGATCACCCCCGGGATGCTGCTGGCCGCGCTGCGGCTCAACATCCCGACCGTGTTCGTCTCCGGCGGGCCGATGGAGGCCGGCAAGACGGTGGCGATCGAGGGCGTGGTGCACTCCAAGATCGACTTGATCGACGCCATGATCGCCTCCTCGAACGAGGCGGTCACCGAGGATCAGCTCGGCGAGATCGAACGCTCCGCCTGCCCGACCTGCGGCTCCTGCTCCGGCATGTTCACCGCCAACTCGATGAACTGCCTCACCGAGGCGATCGGCCTGGCCCTGCCGGGCAACGGATCGACCCTGGCCACCCACGCCGCGCGCCGGTCGCTCTTCCTCGAGGCGGGCCGCACCGCAGTGGAAATCGCCAAGCGCTGGTACGACGGCGACGACGCCTCGGTGCTGCCCCGCGCCATCGCCAACCGGGCCGCGTTCGAGAACGCCGTCGCGCTGGACGTGGCGATGGGCGGGTCGACCAACACGGTGCTGCACCTGCTCGCCGCCGCCCGCGAGGCGGAGCTGGACTTCAGCGTGGCGGACATCGACGCCATCTCCCGGCGGGTGCCCTGCCTCGCGAAGGTCGCGCCGAACTCGCCGCAGTACCACATGGAGGACGTGCACCGGGCCGGCGGCATCCCGGCCATCCTCGGCGAGCTGGACCGCGCCGGCCTGCTCCACCGGGACGTGCGCGCGGTGCACTCCCCCTCGCTCGCGCAGTGGCTGGCCGACTGGGACGTGCGGGGCGGTTCCGCCACCCGCGAGGCGATCGAGCTGTTCCACGCCGCCCCCGGCGGGGTGCGCACCACCGAACCGTTCTCCACCACCAACCGCTGGTCCTCGCTGGACACCGACGCGGCCGGCGGCTGCGTCCGGGACCGCGAGCACGCGTACTCGGCCGACGGCGGGCTGGCCATCCTGCACGGCAACCTCGCCCCGGACGGCTGTGTGGTGAAGACCGCCGGGGTGCCCGAGGAGTGCCTGACCTTCCGCGGGCCGGCGAAGGTCTACGAGTCCCAGGACGACGCGGTCGAGGCGATCCTCAACAAGCGGGTCGTCGCCGGGGACGTGGTGGTGATCCGCTACGAGGGCCCGAAGGGCGGCCCCGGCATGCAGGAGATGCTCTACCCCACCTCATTCCTGAAGGGCCGGGGGCTGGGCCGCTCCTGTGCGCTGCTGACCGACGGCCGGTTCTCCGGTGGCACCTCCGGCCTGTCCATCGGGCACGTCTCCCCGGAGGCGGCCTCGGGTGGGCTGATCGCGCTGGTGCAGGAGGGCGACGAGATCGTCATCGACATCCCGGGCCGCTCGATCCAGCTCAACGTGCCGGACGACGTGGTGCACGCCCGCCGGGTCGCCGAGGAGAAGCGGGATCGCCCGTACACCCCGGCGGATCGGCAGCGGCCGGTGTCGGCGGCGCTGCGGGCGTATGCGTCGATGGCGACCTCGGCCAGCGACGGGGCGTACCGGCGGGTGCCGGAGTAAGCCGCCCCCACGGCGGGCCACGCCGCCGGTAGGGTCCGGCGGCGTGGAGACGACGGTGAGCTACGCGCGACTGATCCGACCGGTCATCGACCGGGTGTACGTCGGCGCCCGCTGGGCGGCCCGGGCCCGGATGGAGGCCTTCTACGCGGAGCGCGGCGTGGACCTGGGCTACGAGAACAGCTTCTTCTCCGGGGTGCTGGCCCGGCCGATGTCGGCCGAGGCCCTCGCCGACGGGCTCGCCTACACCGACGGTGACATGACCCGCGAGCTGGCCCAGGGCGTGACCAAGGTGGACGCCGAGGGCACCTGGCACCTGACCGAACTGGGCCGGGAGCTGGCGCTGTACGCGCAGCGGGCGACCGCCGAGGCCGCCGAGGAGCTGTGGTCCTCCGGGCTGCCCATGCTGCCCGGCCTGGCGTCGGTGCCCCGCCTGGCGGAGCTGGTCGGCCGGGTGCTGGCGTACGGGCTGGCCACGGGCGGGCCGGCGTTCCACGCGATGGCGCCGGCGTACGAGCCGGAGGACGCCTCGCCGGTGATGCTGTTGACCACCCGGCTCGGGGCGCTGCGTCACCACCGTGCCGACGCGCACCGGGCGGCGTGGCGGGCCGCCGGGCTGACCGCCGACGAGATCAGGGCGCTCCCCGACGGGCCCGAACGGCAGGCGATCGAGGCCGAGACCGACCGCCGGGACGAGCCGGCGTACGCCGTGCTCACCGCCGACGAGCGGTGGGAACTCCTCGCCGGCCTGGGCGCCCTGCCGGGCTAGCGGGCGACCGACTCCGTCGTGCCCAGCGCGAGCGCCCGGGCGTACCGGATGGCGGTCGGGGTGTCCGGGAAGACGAGGCCGGCGCGGCGCAACTCCTCGGCGACGCCGAGGGTGCTGAGGACCTGGTCGTGGCCGGGGGTGATGCCGGAGAGCAGGACGGTGATGCCGCGCCCGCGGAGCCGGGCGATGGCGTCGCCGAGGACCTGCGCCCCGGTGGCGTCCATGGTCGAGACCCGGGACATCCGCAGGATGACAACCCGCACGTCGGCGACGTCGGAGAGTTCCAGCAGGAAGGTGTGCGCGGCGGCGAAGAAGAGCGGCCCGTCCAGCCGGTACGCGACGATGTGCTCGGCCAGCAGGGCGTGTTCCTCTTCGCTGTGCTCGCCAGGGTCGAGCGGCACCTGCTCGAGGCGGGCGCTGCGGGCCACCGCGCGCAGCGCGAGGACGACCGCGACGGCCAGGCCGACGGCTACCGCGGTCACCAGGTCCCAGATCACCGTGACGGCGAAGGTCAGCACGAGCACGACCGCGTCGCCCCGGGTGGCCCGGGCGAGCGCCCAGAGCGATCCGGCCTCCACCATCCGGACAGTGGTGGCGAGCAGCACCCCGGCCAGGGCGGCGAGCGGGATCCGGCCGACCAGCGGGGCGGCGGCGAGCACGATCGCGGCGAGGGCGACGGCGTGGGTGAGGGCGGCCAGTTTCGAGCTGGCTCCGGCCCGGACGTTCACCGCCGTACGAGCGATGGCGGCGGTCGCCGGGATGCCGCCGAAGAGCGGCGACGCCAGGTTCGCCAGGCCCTGACCGAACAGCTCCCGGTCCGGGTCGTGGCGTTCGCCCACGGTCATGCCGTCCGCGACGGTGGCGGAGAGCAGGCTCTCCAGGGCGGCGAGGGCGGCCACCGCCAGCGCGCTGGGCAGCAGCACCCCCACGGCCTGGGGGTCGAGGAAGCTCAGCGAGGGTGCGGGCAGACCCTGCGGCAGCGCGCCGATCCGGACCAGGTCGATCGGGGCGAGTTCCGCCAGGACGGTCGCGGCGGCGACGCCGAGCAGCGAGAACGGCAGCCCCGGGCGCCACCGGGCGCCGAGCAGCATCAGCGCCGCGACGCCGAGGGCCATGGCGAGTGCCGCCGGGCGCGGGTGTACGACGAACCGGCCGACCGCGTCGACGGCCACCGCCCAGACCTTCTCCCCGTGCGCGTCGGTCACGCCGAGCGCGGCGGGCACCTGCTGCAGGGCGATCACCACCGCGATGCCGGCGGTGAACCCCTCGATCACCGGAGTGGGCAGGTAGCGGACGTACCGGCCGAGGCGGGCGAGGGCGAGGGCGATCAGCACCAGACCGGCCATCGCCCCGACCATCAGCACCCCGGTGGCGCCGAATCGCTGCACCACCGGCACCAGCACCACGGTCATCGCCCCGGTCGGCCCGGAGACCTGCAGGTTCGAGCCGCCGAACACGGCGGCGACCGCACCGGCGACCACGGCGGTCACCAGCCCGGCCTGGGCACCCAGTCCGGAGGTCACGCCGAACGCCAGGGCCAGCGGCAACGCCACCACGGCCACGGTCAGCCCGGCGACCAGGTCCCGCCGGGGCGAGCGGCGGACCGCCGCCCAGTCGGTGCGGCCGGGCAGCAGGCCGAGAACGCGGTCCCGGGCCACGGCGAGCGCGGCAGGCCCACGGCGGCCGGTGCGCGAAGC
>JBARAE010000894.1:0-4435 GCA_049791715.1 Micromonospora sp. | reverse complement strand
GCTGGCAGGTCTGCCTGGCCGTGCTCGGCGCCTTCGCGGTGGCGCTGCTCGTCGCCGTGCTGCTGGCGGCCCGGTCGCCGCTGGCCGGATCGACCGCCCGTGGGGCGCCCCGGCTGACGTCGGGGCCGCGATCTCCGCCGCCCCGACCGTTCGGACTGCGCGTGGCGACGGCGTCGGTGCTGCGCAGATAGGAAGCCCGCGCGGGTGGGCCGGTCCGCCGGTGACCCGCGTCCGTTTCCTGGCCGAGCTGGCCGACACCCGGGCCGCCGACCCGGAGGTGAAGAAGCTGGCCGGGCAGATCAAGGCCGCCCAGGACCCGGAGATCGCCACGATGACCGGCTGGCTCAGCGCCTGGGGCATGCCCGCCCCGTCGGCGAGCACCGGTCACGGCACGAGCATGCCGGGGATGGACCACGGCATGCCGGGCATGATGTCGGACGCGGACATGGCCAAGCTGGCGGCGGCGTCCGGGGCCGACTTCGACAAAGCAGTTCCTGACCATGATGATCGCGCACCACGAGGGCGCGATCACCATGGCGAAGGATGAGGTCGCCAAGGGCGTCAACCCGGACGCGAAGGCCCTCGCTCAGCAGATCAGCACGGCTCAGCAGGGCGAGATCGACACCATGAGGAAGGTCCTGGACCGGCTCTGAGTGCCAGGACGCCCGGGCCCGCGAGGCGGGCCCGGGCGTCGGCGGGTCACTCCAGTCCGGTGCGGCGGCGCCGGTACTCCTCCTCGTCGACCTCCCCGCGGGCGTACCGCTCGTCGAGGATCCTGCGCGCGGAGGTTCCCGAAGGCCCGGCCAGGCGGCCACCGGTCAGTCGGACCGTCAGCCAGACCAGGGCCACCAGCACGGCCAGCGCCAGCAGGGACCAGAGCCACATCCAGCCCATCATCGGGCCGTTCCACATCATGTGGCCGCCCTCCCGTCCGTACCGAGGGTCGGCCGGTCCGGTGCGCGGATGGCGCCGGTCCCGGTCGCCACCTCCGACGGTACGGCCGTACAGGTCCGGCGGCCTCGGGTCGGCAGGCCCGACGTACGGGCCGAAGGTCCCGGTCAGCCGCGCTTCATCAGCCGGCCGACGGCGGCCATCATCTCGGTGGCCATCTCGTCGGCGCGCCCCTCGGCGGCGCCCTCGTGCATGCAGTGCCGGGCGTGCCCGTCGAGCAGGCCGAGGCCGACCTTGTCCAGGGCGGCCTGGATGGCGGAGATCTGGGTCAGCACGTCGATGCAGTAGCGGTCGTCCTCGACCATCTTCTCGATGCCACGGACCTGGCCCTCGATACGGCGGAGCCGCGCGAGCAGCTGGTCCTTGCTGGCGGTGTAGCCCCGGGTCGGGGTCGTCGGCGTGGTCATGACGTCCAGGATAGCGTACCCCTCGGGGGTATGGTACGGTCCGTCTTGCGGTCTGATACCCCCACGGGGTAATAGTACCGTGACAGTGGCAGAGGCCTCTTATCCATCTACCCCCAGGGGGTATAGGATCGGGATGACGAGAGGGGAGTTGCGATGGTCACCACCACGTACCAGGTGCAGGGCATGACCTGCGGGCACTGCGTCAACTCGGTGAGCGCCGAGGTCGGCGCGATCGCGGGCGTCCAGGACGTCCAGGTCGATCTGGCCTCCGGTCAGGTCACCGTCACCAGTGAGAGCCCGTTGGACACGGACACCGTGCGCGCCGCCGTGGACGAGGCCGGGTACGACCTCGTCGGGGCGTGACGGGTCCCACGACCCGAAGAACAGAGGTACCACGATGAACACGGCGACGAAGCTGAGCGGCTTCGCCCTCGGCCTCGCGGCGGTGTTCGGCGCGGCGTACGGGGTCGGCCAGGTGGCCGGCCCCGTCACCCCCACCGCCGAGACCCGCCACGACGCCACCGACACCGACCACGCGGGCGCTGACCACTCCGCCGGCCCCGCCGCCGCCAACCACCTGCCCGGCGGGCTCCTCGTCTCCGACCGCGGCTACACGATGCAACCCGTGACCGCCCCCACCGGCGAGTTCGCCTTCCGGATCACCGGTCCCGACGGGCGGCCGGTCACCCGCTACGACGTGGCCCACGACAAGCAGATGCACCTGATCGTCGCCCGCCGCGACCTCTCCGGCTTCCGGCACGTCCACCCGGAGCTGGCCGCCGACGGCACCTGGCGGGTCGCCTCGCCGCTCGCCGGGCCCGGCGTCTGGCGCGCGTTCGCCGACTTCACGCCGACCGGTGCGGAGCCGCTGACCCTCGGGGTCGACGTGACCGTCCCCGGCGCGCTGGAGACCCGACCGCTGCCCGCGCCCGCCACCAGCACCACCGTCGACGGGTACACCGTCACCCTCGCCGGCGCCCCGCAGCCCGGCCGCACCGCCGAGCTGACCCTGACCGTCAGCCGGGACGGAAAGCCGGTCACCGACCTGCGGCCCTACCTCGGTGCGTACGGGCACCTGGTGGCGTTGCGGCAGGGCGACCTGGCGTACCTGCACGTCCACCCGGACGGCGCCCCCGGTGACGGGCGGACCCCGGCCGGGCCGGAGATCCGGTTCGCCGCCGAGATCCCCTCGGCCGGCAGCTACCGCCTCTACCTGGATTTCCGGCACGGCGACGCGGTGCACACCGCGGAGTTCACCGTCGTGGCCGGCGAACCCGGCGCACCGGCGACCAGCGCGCCGGCCGCCACCACCGCTCCGACCGCGGACGCCGGGCACGGCGAACCCGGTCACGGGCACAATTGACAGGAGGTGCAGCGATGACATCGACCGCCAAGTCCCTGCCGGTCGCGCCGAACCAGGTCGAACTCGCGATCGGCGGCATGAGCTGCGCCTCCTGCGCCGCCCGGATCGAGAAGAAGCTCAACCGGCTGGACGGCGTCGAGGCGACGGTCAACTACGCCACCGAGAAGGCCAGCGTCCGGTACGCCGACGGCGTCACCCCGGCCGACCTGATCGCCACGGTCGAGAAGACCGGCTACACCGCCGTCCTGCCGCCACCGCCCGCGCCGGCCGGCACCCAGCCCGCCGCCGAGCCGGTGGACGAGCTGCGAGGCCTGCGGACCCGGCTGTGGGTGTCGGTCGCGCTGGCCGTGCCGGTGATCCTGCTGGCGATGGTTCCGGCCTGGCAGTTCGACTACTGGCAGTGGCTGTCGCTGACCCTGGCCGCCCCGGTCGTGGTCTACGGCGGGCTGCCGTTCCACCGCGCCGCCTGGATCAACCTGCGGCACGGCGCCGCCACCATGGACAGCCTGGTGTCGCTCGGCACGCTGGCCGCGTTCGGCTGGTCGCTCTGGGCACTGTTCCTCGGCGACGCCGGGATGCCGGGGATGACCCACCCGTTCCGCTTCGACATCACCCGTACCGACGGCGCCGGCAACATCTACCTGGAGGCGGCGGCCGGGGTGACCGTCTTCATCCTCGCCGGCCGCTACTTCGAGGCCCGCTCCAAGCGGACCGCCGGCGCCGCCCTGCGCGCCCTGCTCGAGCTGGGCGTCAAGGACGTCGCGGTGCTCCGCGGCGGGCAGGAGACCCGCATCCCGGTGGACCAGCTCGTGGTGGGGGACCGCTTCGTGGTCCGTCCGGGCGAGAAGGTCGCCACCGACGGTGTGGTCGCCGAGGGCACCTCCGCGGTCGACGCCAGCATGCTCACCGGCGAGTCGGTACCCGTCGAGGTCGGGCCCGGCGACACCGTGGTCGGCGCGACCGTCAACGCCGGCGGCCGGCTGGTGGTGCAGGCCACCCGGGTCGGCGGGGACACCCAGCTCGCCCAGATGGCCAAGCTGGTGGAGCAGGCGCAGACCGGCAAGGCGGCCGTGCAGCGGCTCGCCGACCGGATCTCCGGTGTCTTCGTGCCGATCGTGATCGCCCTCGCCGCCGGCACGCTGGGCTGGTGGCTCGGTGTCGGGGCGGGGACGACCGCCGCCTTCACCGCCGCGGTGGCCGTACTGATCATCGCCTGCCCGTGCGCCCTCGGCCTGGCCACCCCGACCGCGCTGCTGGTCGGCACCGGCCGGGGCGCCCAGCTGGGCATCCTGATCAAGGGGCCGGAGGTGCTGGAGTCCACCCGCCGGGTGGACACCGTGGTGCTCGACAAGACCGGCACCGTGACCACCGGGAAGATGACCCTGGTCGACGTGGTGCCCGCCGCCGGCCAGGACGCCGACGAGCTGCTCCGGCTGGCCGGTGCGCTGGAGGCGGCCAGCGAGCACCCGATCGCCCAGGCGATCGCCGCCGGTGCCGTCGAGGCCGGCGTCCTGCCGACGGTCACCGGCTTCGCCAACGTCGAAGGGCTCGGCGTGACCGGGTCGGTCGACGGTCGGAACCTGGTCGTCGGGCGGCTGCGGCTGCTGCGGGAGCGCGGACTGGACGTACCCGAGGAGGTCGCGCAGGCGGTCAGCGACGCGGCGGCCGCCGGACGGACGGCGGTGCTGGCCGGCTGGGACGGCCGGGCCCGGGG
>JBARAE010000893.1:0-2716 GCA_049791715.1 Micromonospora sp. | reverse complement strand
ACCCGGGCCCGGGCGCTGCTCGACCAGGCCCTGGCCGCCGAGCGGGACGAGCTGCGCGGGCGGGACGGCGACGACGCCCGGTTCGCCGAGGCGGTGCTGGACAACCTGCCCCGCTCCACCGCGCGGGCGGTCGACGAGCTGTCCGGCTACCAGTGGGCCAGCGACGAGGCACGGCAGACGTACCAGCGGATCCTCGACGGCCTGCGCGGCGAGGTGCTGGAGCAGCGCTTCGCCGGCCTGCGGGACGCGGCGCGGGCCGCCGGCGACCCGGAGGTCCAGCGGCAGCTCGCGGAGATGATGCGGGACCTCAACGACCTGCTCGACCGGCATGCGCGCGCCGAGGACACGACCGACGCGTTCGCCGAGTTCATGCGCCGGCACGGCGAGTTCTTCCCGGAGCAGCCGAAGGACGTCGACGAGCTGGTCGACGTGCTGGCCCGGCGGGCGGCGGCCGGTGAGCGGCTGATGCGCTCGCTGTCCGATCGGCAGCGCGACGAACTGGCCGGCCTGATGCGCCAGTCGCTCGGGGAGCAGTTGACCGGCGAGCTGTCCGCGCTCGACGCCCACCTGCGGGCGCTCCGGCCGGACCTGAACTGGCAGCGGGGTGAGCGGGTCCGTGGCGACCAGCCGCTCGGCTACGGCGAGGCGACCGGGGCGCTCGGGGAGATCGCCGAACTGGACGAGCTGCTGGACTCCCTCGACCAGGACCAGCCGGGCGGGACCCTGGACGACGTGGACGTCGACGCGGTCGCCCGGACGCTGGGCCGGGACGCCGCTGACGAGGTACGCCGGCTGCGCGAGCTGGAGCGTGAGCTGCGCCGGCAGGGCTGGGTCAGCCGGGACGCGGACGGGCTGACCCTGAGCCCGAAGGCGCTGCGCCGGCTCGCCGGCACCGCCCTGCGTCGGGTCTTCGCCGACCTGACCGCCGGGCCGCGTGGCCAGCACGACCTCCGGTCGGCGGGCGCGGCCGGCGAGATCAGCGGCGCCTCCCGGCCGTGGGAGTTCGGCGACGAGCAGCCCCTCGACGTGGTGCGCACCCTCACCCGGGCGGTGCGCCGGACCGGCCCCACCGTGCCGGTGCAGCTCGCCGTCGAGGACTTCGAGGTGGTGGAGACCGAGCGGCGGGCCTCGGCGGCGGTGGCGCTCTGCGTCGACCTGTCGTACTCGATGATCTCGCAGGGGCGGTGGGGGCCGATGAAGCAGACCGCTCTCGCCCTGTCGCACCTGGTGGCGACCCGGTTCCCGCAGGACGCGCTGCAGATCATCGGCTTCGGCCGGGAGGCGATGCCGCTGACCCAGCAGGAGCTGGCGGCGGTCGAGCCGGACCTGCAGCAGGGCACCAACCTGCAGCACGCGCTGCGGCTGGCCGGCCGGCACCTGCGCCGGCACCCGGGCGCCGAGCCGGTCGTGCTGGTGGTGACCGACGGCGAGCCGACCGCCCACCTGGACCCGGAGGACGGGGAGGCGCTCTTCTACTGGCCGCCGCTGCCGGAGACGATCGAGGCCACGATCCGGGAGGTGGACAAGCTCACCCGGTACGGCGCCACGCTGAACCTGTTCATGCTGGGCGACGACCCCGGCCTGCGTCGTTTTGTGGACGCGGTGGCCCGCCGCTCCCAGGGCCGCATGTTCACCCCCGATCTGAACGACCTGGGCGAGTACCTGGTGAGCGACTACCTGCGGGCCCGCCGCGGCCGCCGCTGACCCTTCCGCCCGTCTGGGTGAACCGGGGGCCATAACTCCATGGTCGACCCGGGTGGGCGGGGTTGGATGCGGGCATGGAGAGCGGGGAGCTGCGGCGGACCTATGACGAGGTGCTCGCGGAGGTGGACGCGGGTGGGTTCGGGGAGCCGCCCGAGGGGGAGCTGAGCGCGGAGCAGATCGTCGCGCACCTCGCCGCCAACGACGAGCTGATGAGCGAGGCGACCGAGGCGGTGCTGGCCGGGTCGCCCTTCGCCTACTACGACCTGGACACCATCCACCGGCCGCAGCTCGACGCGCTGGCTTCCGAGTGCGGCGGCCTGGACGGGCTGGCCACCCTGCTCCGGGCGACCAGCCAGAAGCTCTGCACCCTGGTCGACCGTCTCGGCGACGCCGCCGAGACCCCGGTCGACACGGTCCTCCGGGAGGGCGCCGACCTCGACGTCGACGAGTCGCTGCCCTGGGGTCGCGCCGTCGACCTGCACATCCGGGTGCACCTGCCGATGCACCTCGCCCAGCTCCGCGCCCTCCGCCGCCACCCTCACTTCGCCTGACCGCCGGCCCTGTGCCCCCGGCCGTCCGGCCCTCGGCGGCGGGCCGCGATTGCGGGCTTGCGCCGGTTTTTCGGGCGGCGGGCCGCGACTGGGGCTTGCGCCGGTGGCTCGCTACTCCACGTGACGGTGGTGGCCCCACCACGCCACCGCGAGCGATATACCTCTGAGGCATAAATATGACGGGGAGGCATATCGCTCGAACTCACACCATCCCCGGTCGGCAGCCGGACCGGGATTCCCCGAGCGGCCGTGGCGGCCGGGCCGGGAAGCTGGGGCGGGGGATCAGGCGGAGCGGCGGAAGGTGCGGCGGTAGGCGGTGGGGGCGACGCCGACCCGGTGGTGGAAGTGCTGGCGCAGCGCGGCGGTGGTGCCGAAGCCCGACTCGCGGGCCACCTGATCCACGTTCAGGTCCGTGGTCTCCAGGAGCAGTCGGGCGTGGTCGGTGCGCTGCTGGAGCAGCC
>JBARAE010000892.1:0-8163 GCA_049791715.1 Micromonospora sp. | reverse complement strand
TCCCGGGCCCGGGCGCTGTCGCCGCCGTGTTCGAGCAGCCGGGCCGGGTCGGCGTCCGTGCCCGACTCCACCCGGTCGCCCAGCGCGGCCCGGCGGGCGGCGGCGTAGCCGTACGCGGCCAGGCTGCCCGGCATGATGTTGCCGGCTCGCCCGCTGCGCAGGAACCGGGTGAGGTCCCCGGCCACGTCGCGCAGCACCCGCAGGCACCCGTCGCTGTCCCCGTTGTGGTCCAGCGCGACCGCGTTGCGCAGCCGGATGCCCGGCGCGGCGAAGGTCTCCTCCGGGATTCCGGCGGCCAGGCCGAGCTGGCGGGCCCGCTCGATCGCGCCGAGGGCGTATCCGTGGAAGCTCAGGTAGGAGTAGGCCATCGCCAGGTCGTGCCAGCCCCAGGCGGTGTCCCGGTCCGGGTCGTCGTCGGCGCTCAGCCAGCGGGACGCCTTCACCAGGTGCGTGACGCAGCGGTCCAGCGCCCCCTGGTGGTGTGCGGCGAGCGCGGCGAGCGCGTTGAGGTGCCCGTGCAGGTACGGCTCGGCCAGGTCGCGGACCGCGGCGGAGGCTTCCTCGATGGCCCGGGTGAACTCGGCCGTACGGCCGAGATTGATCAGCGCGGAGAGGCGCTGGACCAGCGCGTCGGCCCGGGCGTGCGGGTCCTCCGTGGTGCGGATGACCCGGTCGAGGATGGTGCACGCCTCCGCCGAGCGGCTCGCCTCCTGCAACGTGCGGGCGTGGCGGAGGGCGTCAACCTGGTCGTCGACCCGGTCGAGCCAGCCCACTCGGACCTCCCTGTCGGTGTGCGCCCGGACGCACCCGCTCGTGATGTCGCCCGCGACGCTTCATGATTATGTCGTGACCACCCTGCCGCAACAGCCGTCCGAAGGGACAGAACGTGAGCGTCCCTCCCGTGCGATCGGGCGGGCGGCCCGCGCGTTGGCCGAGGTGGGGATCGAGGCGCCCCGGGCGGAGGCGGAGCAGCTCGCCGCGTACGTGCTGGACGTGCCGCGTGGCCGGTTGGCCCTGTCCGACGGCTTCACCCCGGCTCAGCTCGGCCGCTTCGAGGCGCTGGTCGGCCGGCGGATCGCCCGGGAGCCGTTGCAGCACCTGACCGGTTCCGCCGGCTTCCGGCACCTGGAACTCGCGGTCGGTCCGGGCGTCTTCGTGCCCCGGCCGGAGACCGAGCTGCTCGCCGGCTGGGGCGTCGAGCAGGGGCGGCGGCGGGGCGCGCCGCTGGTGGTGGACCTGTGCAGCGGCTCCGGGGCGATCGCCCTGTCGGTGGCCCAGGAGCTGCCGGACGCCCGGGTGGTGGCGGTGGAGCGGTCGCCGGCGGCCCTGGAGTGGCTGCGGCGCAACGCCGCCGAGCGGGCCGCGGCCGGGGACACCCCGATCGAGGTGGTGGTCGCCGACGTCACCGACCCGGGGCTGCTGGCCGAGCTGGTCGGCCGGGTGGACGTGCTGCTCTGCAACCCGCCGTACGTGCCGCGATCGGTGGCCGTACCGCCCGAGGTGGCCGGGCACGACCCGGACGAGGCGGTGTTCGGCGGGACGGAGGGGCTGGACGTGATCCGGCCGGTGGTCGCCCGGGCGGCCGAGCTGCTGCGCCCCGGGGGAGCGCTGGGCATCGAGCACGACGACACGCACGGCGCGGCGGTGCCGGCGCTGGTCGCCGCCGACGGTCGGTTCGAGGCGGTCGAGGACCATCGGGACCTGGCCGGCCGGCCCCGGTTCGCCACGGCGTCCCGGCGCGCGGACGGCCACCACCCCACCTCGCGTCCGGCGTGGCAGACTGGCTCCTCGTGATGCTCTACGACTGTCGGTCTCTCGCCGACCGGGACCGCGGCATCGCCGCTGCCATCGAGGCGGTCAAGAACGGCGAGCTGGTCGTCCTGCCGACCGATACGGTGTACGGGATCGGCGCTGACGCCTTCACCCCGTACGCGGTGAAGGCGCTCGCGGACGCCAAGGGCGGCTCGCGGCAGGCGCCGCCGGTGCTGATCGGTTCCCGGCACACCCTCGACGGTCTGGTCTTCTCGCTGCCCCGCGCGGCGCGCGACCTGGTCGAGGCGTTCTGGCCGGGGGCGCTGACCATCGTGGTGGAGCACTCGCCCAGCCTCCAGTGGGACCTCGGCGACTCCAGCGGCACGGTGGCGGTGCGGATGCCGCTGCACCCGGTGGCGTTGGAGGTGCTGCGGGAGACCGGGCCGATGGCGGTGGCGTCGGCCAACAAGGTCGGCCAGCCGGCGGCGGTCACCGCCGAGGAGGCGCGGGAGCAGCTCGGCTACTCGGTCCGGGCGTACCTGGAGGCGGGCCCCGCGGCGGACCCGGTGCCGAGCACGATCGTGGACCTGACCGGCGAGGTGCCCCGGGTGCTGCGCCAGGGTGCGGTCCCGCTGCAGAAGCTGCGCGACGTGGTGCCGGACATCCTCGAAGCGCAGGGGGTCTGAGTGCCCCCGTTCACGGTCCTGCACGTCTGCATGGGCAACATCTGCCGGTCCCCGATGGCCGAGCGGCTGCTGGTGCTCGCCGTGCGGGAGCGGCTCGGCCGGCGGGGGGTCGACCCGTCCCGCTCGGACGAGCTGCTGCACAGCCACAGCGCCGGTACCGGGGGCTGGCACGCCGGCGAGGAGATGAACCCGCCGGCGGCCCGGCAGGTGATCTCCCGCGGCGGTGACGTCGACGGCTTCGCCGCCCGCAAGCTCCGGTCGGATCTGATCGACGCCGCCGACCTCGTCCTCACCGCCACCGCCGACCAGCAGGAGTACGTGGTGGCGCTGCGTCCGGACGCGGCGGCGCGGACGTTCGTGCTGGGCGAGTTCGGCCGGCTGCTGGGCGCGGTGGATTCCGACGCGCTGCCCGCGGCGGAGGCGACCCCCGACGCCCTGTACGCCCGCGGGGTGGCCCTGGTCGCCGCCGCGGACGCGGGCCGGCAGGGCGCCTCGCCGCTGTCGACCGACGACCTGGACGACCCGTGGGGCCGCGGGGACCAGTGCTTCAGCCGGGTGGCCGACGAGATCGAGGAGACCGTGCACCCGCTGGCCGCCGCGCTGCTGCCCTGATCCGCGGGGCCCGTTCCGAGGCGCGCTGTCCGGCTTCATCCTTTCCCGCGAAATTTCTGCGCGTTTCGGCAAAGGCGACGGGGTAAGGCCCGTTTCCGGTCATCCTGAACGGGTCCGAACGTGGCCGGCTCCTGCGGGGAGAGCTGATGAACCGGGCCCATCTCGACAAGGTCTTCACCGTCCTGCTCGCCGGCGTGCTCGCCGGCCTGACCCTGGCCGCGGCCGCGCTGCCGCTGGCCCTGGTGTTCGGGCTCGGCTTCACGGCGCTCGCGCCCTACGCGGACCTGCCCGACTCGCTGCGGAAGCCACAGCCGGCGCAGCGCTCCAACCTCTACGCCAACGACGGCCGCACCCTGATCACCTCGTTCTATCTGGAGGACCGGGTGGACGTGCCGCTGAGCGAGGTGGCGCCGGTGATGCGGCAGGCCATCGTGGCCGCCGAGGACGTCCGGTTCTACCAGCACCACGGGGTGGACCTGCGCGGCGTCGCGCGCGCCCTGACGGTCAACAACCGCGACGGGCAGCCCCGGCAGGGCGCCTCCACGTTGACCATGCAGTACGTCCGCAACGCCCTGGCCGGTGACCCCCGGCTCACCGAGGCGGAGCGGGCCCGGGCCACCGAGATCTCCGCCGGCCGGAAGATCCGCGAGATGCGGTACGCGCTGAAGCTGGAACGCGAGGTGAACAAGGACCAGATCCTCACCCGCTACCTCAACATCGCGTACTTCGGCGCCGGTGCGTACGGCATCGCCGCGGCCAGCAAGCGGTACTTCTCCACGAGCCCGGCGAACCTCACGCTGGCCCAGGCGGCGTTGCTCGCCGGACTGGTCCGCTCGCCCGCCACCGACGACCCGATCAACGGGGACGCGGACGCGGCACTGGGCCGCCGGGCGTACGTGCTGGACCGGATGGTGGAGACCGGCCAGCTCGCCGCCTCCGACGCTGCCCAGGCCAAGGCTGAACAGCTCGACCTGCGGCCCAGCGCGACGCCGAACGACTGCACCGCGGTGCCCGACGAGCACAACGACTGGGGTTTCTTCTGCGACTGGTTCACCCGGTGGTGGGGCTCCCAGGTGGCCTTCGGGGCTTCCCCGGACGACCGGCAGCGACTGCTGCGCCGAGGCGGTTTCTCGATCGTCTCCTCGCTCGACCCGGACGTCCAGCAGCGGACCACCGAGCAGGTGCTGCGGATCTACGACGTGAACAACCAGCGCGCCGCGCCGACCGCGGTGGTCGAGCCGGGCACCGGCCGGGTGCTGGCGCTGGCGGTGAACCGCTACTACAGCGTCGCGGACAATCCGCCGGGCCAGGCGAACTATCCGAACACCGTGAACCAGTTGGTCGCCGGCGGTGGTGACATCGTCGGTTACCAGGCCGGCTCGACGTTCAAGCTCTTCACCCTCCTGGCCGCGCTGGAGGCCGGACTTCCGCTGAACACCACCTACGACGCGCGGTCGCGGATCGTCACCCACTACCCGTACGGGGGCGACCGGGCCAGCTGCGCCGGCTACTGGTGTCCCTCCAATGCCAACCCCGGCTGGATGAACGGCCCCCGCACCATGTGGGACGCCTTCGGCCGCTCGGTGAACACGTACTTCGCCTGGTTGACGGAGCGGGTCGGCGCGGACCGGGTGGTGGAGATGGCCCAGCGGCTCGGCATCGTGTTCCGGGCGCAGGACGACGCCGAGATGGCGCGCGCCAGCGCCGGTGAGTGGGGGGCGTTCACCCTGGGCGTCTCGGCCACCACCCCGGTCGACCTGGCCGGCGCGTACGCGACGGTGGCGGCCGAGGGAGTCTGGTGCGCGCCGTCGCCGGTCATCTCGATCACCGACAGCACCGGGCGCGAGATGTCCGCGGGGAAGGCGGACTGCCGGCAGGTGCTGGACACCGACGTGGCCCGCGCGGCGGCGGACGCGTCCCGCTGCCCGGTCGGCGACCAGTCGATGTACCGGCGCTGCGACGGCGGCACCGCGGAGGAGTTCCGGCGGGCGGTGGGTCGGCCGGTCGCCGGCAAGACCGGCAGCTCCGAGCGGAACGCGACGGAGACGGTGGTCGCCTTCACCCCGCAGCTCGCGGTCGCCACCATCGCGGCGAACCCGGACGACCCCGCGGACGCGGTCGGCGGCGGTGTGCAGGTGCGGCAGATCTCGGCCGTGGCCCGGGTGCTCGCCTCCGCCCTGCGCGACCAGCCGGTGCGCGGCTTCGTCCCGCCCAGCCAGTCGATCGCCTACCAGGTCACCGGCCCCCGTGGTGGCAACTGACGGGCGACGGCCGGGGGGGTCAGTGTGCGCGTACCTCGCGGGCGGGGGCGTGCTCTGCGCCGCGGGCGATGTTGCGGGCCATGCCGCCGAAGACGATCGCGTGGAACGGGGCGACCGAGCCCCAGTAGAGGTGGCCGGCGAGGCCGCGGGGGAGGAAGACGGCCCGCTGGACGTACCGGCTGCGACCGTCGTCGGCCGCCTCGGCCCGCATCTCCAGCCAGGCGCGGCCGGGCAGCCGCATCTCCGCGCGCAGCCGCAACAGCTCACCGGGGACGATCTCCTCGACCCGCCAGAAGTCCAGCGCCTCGCCGACCTGCAGGTGGTGCGGGTCGCGCCGGCCCCGGCGCAGCCCCACGCCGCCGGCCAGCCGGTCCAGCCAGCCCCGCACCGACCAGGCCAGCGGGAACGAGTACCAGCCGTGCTCGCCGCCCACGCCTTCGATGACCCGCCAGAGCGCGGGCGTCGGCGCGTCCACCATCCGTTCCCGGAGGTCGGTGTAGGCCGTGCCGCCGGACCACTTCGGGTCGCTGGGCAGCGGTTCGGCCGGTGCGTCCGGCCCGCTCGCCGTCGACCAGCGGGTCTCCACCTGCGCGTTGCGGACCTTGGCCAGCGCCAGCGCCACCGCCTGGTCGAAGCCAGTCAGCCCGTCGGGCGGGTCGGGCACGTACTGCGCGATGTCGTGCTCGTGCGCGATGGCCTCGTGGATCAGGCTCTCCACCAGCGGCCGGGCGATCGAGTTCGGCACCGGGGTGACCCAGCCGACCCAGTGCGAGGAGAGCGACGGGGTCAGCGGCCGGACCGGCAGGACGATCCGGCGGCGAAGCCCGGCCACCCGGGCGTACCGCTGCATCATGTCCTGGAAGGTCAGCACGTCCGGCCCGCCGATGTCGAAGGCGCGGTTCACCTCGGGCGGCAGCGTCGCGCAGCCGACCAAATAGCGCAGCACGTCGCGCACGGCGATGGGCTGGATCCGGTTGCGCACCCAGCGCGGGGTGACCATCGCGGGCAGCCGCTCGGTCAGGTAGCGCAGCATCTCGAACGAGGCCGAGCCGGAGCCGATGATGACCGCGGCGCGGAGCACCGCGGTCGGAACGCCGCTGGCCAGCAGGATCCGCGCCACCTCGGCGCGGGACCGCAGGTGCGGCGACGGGACTCCGCTGTCCTCCGCCGGCTCCGGCCCACCCAGGTAGACGATCCGGCGTACGCCGGCGGCGCGGGCCGCCTCGGCGAAGTTGGTGGCCGCCTCCCGGTCGGCCGCCTCGAAGCCGGCCTGGCCGAGAGAGTGCACCAGGTAGTACGCCACGTCCACGCCCTCGAAGGCGGCCGGCAGCGTCTCCGGTTTCCGCAGATCACCCTCGGCGATCTCGGCGCGGGAGGCCCACGGCACGTCGCGCAGCCGGCCGGCCTTGCGGGCCAGGCAGCGGACGGTGTGCCCCTCGGCCAGCAGCCGGGGCGCGAGCCGCCCGCCGATGTAACCCGTGGCTCCCGTGACGAGGCATCTCACGGCTTCCAGTCTGCGGCTCCGTAGACTCCTTCGCTGTGGAGAACGCGAGCAACACCTTCTGGGGGCCGGATTTCCAGCAGCTCAGCGCCACCGACCCGGAGATCGCCGGGGTGGTGCTCGGTGAGCTGGAGCGGCTGCGCGGCGGCCTGCAGCTGATCGCCAGCGAGAACCTGACCTCCCCGGCGGTGCTCGCCGCGCTCGGGTCGACGCTGACCAACAAGTACGCCGAGGGCTATCCCGGGCGGCGCTACTACGGCGGCTGTGCCGAGGTGGACCGGGCCGAGGAGATCGGCATCGCCCGGGCGAAGGAGCTCTTCGGGGCCGACCACGCCAACCTGCAGCCGCACTCCGGCGCGAGCGCCAACCTCGCCGCGTACGCCGCCCTGGTGCAGCCGGGGGACACGGTGCTGGCGATGGACCTGCCGCACGGCGGGCACCTCACCCACGGCAGCCGGGTGAACTTCTCGGGCAAGTGGTTCCACACGGTCGGCTACACGGTCCGGCGGGACACCGAGCTGATCGACTACGACGAGGTGCGTGACCTGGCCCTGGCCCACCGGCCAAAGATGATCATCTGCGGCGCGACGGCGTATCCGCGGCTGATCGACTTCGCCCGGTTCCGGGAGATCGCCGACGAGGTCGACGCGTACCTGATGGTGGACGCCGCGCACTTCATCGGCCTGGTCGCCGGAAAGGCGATCCCGTCACCGGTGCCGTACGCCGACGTGGTCTCCTGCACCACCCACAAGGTGCTGCGCGGCCCGCGCGGCGGCATGCTCCTCTGCCGGGAGTCGCTGGCCGCCCGGATCGACAAGGCGGTCTTCCCGTTCACCCAGGGCGGCCCGTTGATGCACGCCGTCGCGGCCAAGGCCGTCGCGCTGCACGAGGCCGCCCAGCCCGAGTTCCGGGGGTACGCCTCCCAGGTGGTCAGCAACGCCCAGGCGCTCGCCGCCGGGCTGCAGGCCGAGGGGATGCGGCCGGTCTCCGGCGGCACCGACACCCATCTGGCCCTGATCGACCTGCGGGAGCTCGGGGTGACCGGCGCCGACGCCGAGGCCCGCTGCGACGCGGCCGGCATCACGCTGAACAAGAACGCCATCCCGTACGACCCGGAGAAGCCGATGGTGGCCTCCGGTATCCGGGTCGGCACCCCGAGCGTCACCACCCAGGGCATGCGCGAGGGGGAGATGCGGCGGGTGGCGGCGCTGATCGCCCGGGCTGTCCGCACCGATCCGGCTGCCACCGGGGGCGCCGACGAGCTCGCCCGGATCGCCGCCGACGTGACCGAGCTGGTCACCGCCTTCCCGGCGTACCCCCGTGGCTGAGCCCGGGGCCCGCGCGGCGGAGG
>JBARAE010000891.1:0-9249 GCA_049791715.1 Micromonospora sp. | reverse complement strand
GACCGGCCGAGCGGGCGGCCCGGCCGGTCCTGGTCGGATCAGCGATGGTTCCGGTAGTCGTCCGCCGTCTCGCGCAGCCGGGCGTGCACTCCGTCGTACCCGCTCGCGCCGCCCAGGTAGCGCTTGTCCACCTTCGCCACCATCGTGTAGTTCGGGTCGCACACGTTGCCGACCGGCGCCTCACCGGCCTGGCTGATCAGCTGGTACGCGTCGAGCTGGTCCAGCCCGACCAGCTCCGCGGTCCAGGTGACCAGGTCGTGCTGACTGATCCGGTAGGCGTCCTCGAGCGGGCGCGCGGAGCCGGTGGACATCAGCGCATCGTCGGATTCCAGCCGCGGCCACGGCGTACCCACGCCCTTGATGAGGTCCAGCACCACGGTGGTGTTCATGGCCGCCTCGAGTCCGGTGCCGCAGACCTCGCCGTGCCCCTGCCGGCAGTGCCCGTCGCCGAGGGCGAACAGTGCCCCGGACACGTTCACGCCGAAGTACGCCGTGACGCCGGCCCGCAGTTCCGGGCTGTCCATGTTGCCGCCGTGCGCGTCCGGGGTGATCGTCATCCGCGCCTCGAAGCCGCCGGGCGCCACCCCCGCCGTGCCGTGCATCGGATCCAGCGGCAGCTCCACGGTGTAGTCGCCCCGCCGAGCCCGGTACGTCGCTGTGCCGGCGGCGACGTCGACGTCGTACCGCCAGACCACCTCGTCGAGCGGGGGCTGCAGGGTCGCCGTGGTGTGCGTGCTGGTGAGCGCGCCGAAGTGCGGGAAGGTGCTGGACACCGCCCAGTCGCGGGCGGGCTCGATGGCGACGAAGTGCACGGCGAGGGTGTCCCCCGGCTCAGCGCCCTCGACGTGGATCGGCCCGGTCACCGGGTTGAGATACGGGAACTCGCAGACCTGCGACGGCAGGTCGTCGACGCCGCGGACCCGCCCGCCGAAGCAGTCCTCGGTGTACAGCTCGACAATCGTGCCGGGGCGCACCCGGAGCACTGCCTCGCGCCCGCCGAACGTGTAGGAGAGCTGGTCCGGCTCCGGCCGGTACTTCACTACCTCGGTCACTGCGGCTCCTTGACTGGCTCGTCGGTGTCTTCGTGGGCGACTTCGACGAGCGCGGCGAGCTCGGGACGCCGACCCGTCGCGTAGAAGATCAACAGGACGACGAGCCCGACGGCCAACCAGACGAAGCCGAGCACCTGGGCGGCGACCTTAGCGTTGATCACCACGTAGAGCAGGATCAGGAACCCGATCACCGGTACGACGAGGTGCCGCAACCAGTCCCGGCTCCCCTTGCGGACCACGTAGTGGATGACGACGGAGACGTGCAGCGCGAGGAACGCCGTCATCGCGCCGAAGTTGACCAGCGTGGACAGGAGGGAGATCCCGTCGTCCCGGCTGGCCATGTAGAGGCCGAGAGCCAGGGAGATGGCGGCGACCAGCAGGGTGGCGTTGGCCGGGACCTTGTGTTTCGGGTTGATCCGGGCGAGGAAGCGTGGCATCTGCCGGTCGCGGGCCATCGCGTACAGCAGGCGGGAGGTCGCGGCCTGGGCCACCAGGGAGTTGGCGAAGCCCCACGCGATCGCCGTGGCCAGGGCGGTCAGTCCGGCCAGCCAGCCGCCACCGGCCACCCGGGCCGCGTCGTAGAAGGCCGTTCCCTCGGGGTCACCGTTGTCGAGCAGGCCGGGCGCGTCCGGCACCAGCAGGGCCGCGACCCACGTCTGCACGACGAACAGGGCGCCGGCCAGCAGGAGTGCCGCGACCATCGCCCGACCGATCTGGCGGGCCTCCTCGCGGCTCTCCTCGGCCAGCATCGAGATCCCGTCGAAGCCGAGGAAGGACAGGACGGCGATCGACACGGCGCCGAACACCAGCGGCCAGGAGAAGGTGTCGGCATTGAACAACGGCCGCAACGAGAAGCCCTCGCCCTTGCCCTGTGCGAGTGCGACCACGCCCACGACCAGGAAGATCGCGAGGATGACCAGCTCGGCGGCGAGCATGACCCGGTTGACCCGGGCGGTCATCCGGATGCCGAGGTAGTTGACAGCCGTGTTGAGCAGGACGAAGGCCGCAAGCCACGCCCACACCGGCACGCCGGGCACGAGGGAGTGCATGGCCACGCTGGCCACCAGGTAGAGCAGGCCGGGCACGAGGACGTAGTCGAGCAGGATCACCCAGCCGGCGAGGAAGCCGACCGGCGGCGCGATGCCGCGCCCCGCGTAGCTGTAGACCGAGCCGGCCATCGGAAATGCGCGGACCATCTGCGCGTACGACAGGGCGGTGAACATCATCGCCACCATGCCGATGATGTAGGCCAGCGCGACCATGCCGCCGGAGCCGGCGTACACGCTGCCGAAGATGCCGAAGGGGGCGATCGGCACCATGAAGATCAGTCCGTAGATGAGCAGGTCGGTGAAGCTGAGGGACCGGCTCAGCTCCTGGCGGTAGCCGAACCGTTCGACCGGGGTGGCTGTCTCGGATGGGTCGGGAGGTTGGTTCACGGCACGCCTCCTTGATCTCGTGGCCGCACGTTAGCGCAGCTCCCGGTGGACAGGTAGATCCATGTACCTGGATTGGAAACATCGACAAAGCGCCGCAATGGCCCCGCAGCCGTGAGCGGCAAGAAAAAAGTCAGGCTTGACTGTTTGTTTTTCGGGCGGCAGGCTGTCCCCGTGCCCGCCGCATCGACCCGCGTCCCTCAGCAGGAGCGCAGCCGCGCCACCCAGGCCCGGCTGCTGGAGGCGACCGTCGAGTGCCTGGTCGAGCACGGCTGGTCGGGCACCACGACCACAGTGGTCGCCGCCCGGGCCGGCGTCTCCCGTGGCGCCCAGCTGCACCACTATCCGACCAAGGCCGCCCTGGTCACCGCCGCCGTCGCCCACCTCGCCGAGCGCCGGGCGGTGGAGCTGCGCACCGAGGCGGACGCCGTTCCGACCGGTCCGCAGCGGCTCGACCGGGTGATCGACCTGCTCGGCGCGGCCTTCACCGGGCCGCTCTTCGTCGCCGCCCTCGAACTCTGGGTGGCCGCCCGCACCGACGCCGAGCTGCGCGGCGCCCTCGTGCCGCTGGAGGCCCGGGTCGGCCGGGAGATGCACCGGCTCACCGTGGAACTGCTCGGCGTCGACGAGCGCCGACCCGGCGTCCGCGAGGCGGTGCAGGCCACCCTCGACCTGCTCCGCGGCCTCGGCGTGGCCAACCTGCTCAGCGACGACTCGGCCCGCCGCACCGCCCTGCTGCACACCTGGAAGCGCCAGCTCGCCACCCTGCTCACGCCGGACACCGACCCGCCGGACCGAGGCACGCGTCCCCGGGACGGCGACGGTGCGCCAGATGCCGGGAGCGATCAGCCCTGACCCCAACGCCCTGACCGGCACACCCCGCCCGGAGGCACCATGGTCGACCTGACAGCACTGCTCGCGGACCTGACCGCCGAGTCCGAGCAGCTCGACGCCCTCGTCGCTCCGCTGCCGCCCGAGGCGTGGGCCCGCCCCACCCCTGCTCCCGGATGGACGATCGCCCACCAGATCGCCCACCTGGCCTGGACCGACCACGTGGCCCGGCTCGCCGCCACCGACGCCGAGGCGTTCTTCGCCTCGGTCACCTCAGCCCCCGATCCAGCTCGGCTCGTGGACGACGGCGCCGAGTCGTTCCTCGCCCCGCCCGCCGAACTGCTGGCCCGCTGGCGCGAGGGCCGGGCAGCGCTCGCCGCGGCACTCGCCGCCGCCGCTCCCGGCGAGAAACTGCCGTGGTACGGCACCCGGATGTCGCCCGCCTCGATGGCCACCGCCCGGATGATGGAGACCTGGGCGCACGGCGAGGACGTGGCCGACGCGCTCGGCGTCACCCGCGCGCCGACGGAGCGGCTGCGGCACGTCGCCCACCTCGGCTTCCGTACCCTCGGGCACAGCTTCGCGGCCCACGGCCGTCCGGTGCCGACGGTGCCGGTCCGGGTGGAACTCGCTGCACCCGACGGCGGCACCTGGGTCTTCGGGCCGGCCGACGCCGCCGAGCGGGTCACCGGCCCCGCCCTCGACTTCTGCCTGCTGGTCACGCAGCGCCGCCACCGGGCCGACCTGGCGCTGGTCGCCACCGGGCCGACCGCCGACGAGTGGCTGGACGTCGCGCAGGCCTTCGCCGGCCCGTCCGGCGCCGGCCGGGAACCGGCCACCGCGCAGGTCGGAGCCGGCGGCGACGAGCGCGCCGGGGGCACGGCATGAGCGGCGTACTGCGGGTCGGCAACGCCTCCGGCTTCTACGGCGACCGCTTCGCCGCCTGGCGGGAGATGCTCGACGGCGGCGAGCTGGACGTGCTGACCGGGGACTACCTGGCCGAGCTGACCATGCTGATCCTCGGCCGGGACCGGCTGCGCGATCCCGACCTGGGGTACGCGAAGACCTTCCTCCGGCAGGTGGAAGGCTGCCTGGGCACCGCGCTGGACCGCGGCGTACGGATCGTCACGAACGCCGGCGGGCTCAACCCGGCCGGACTGGCGGCGGCGATCGGGGCGCTCGCCGACCGGCTCGGCCTCACCGCCCGCGTCGGGTACGTGGAAGGCGACGCCCTGCCCCGCCCGGACGCCCTCACCGCCAATGCCTACCTCGGCGCGTTCGGCATCGCGGCCTGCCTCGACGCGGGGGCGGACATCGTGGTGACCGGTCGGGTCACCGACGCGTCGCTCGCCGTCGGGCCGGCGATCGCGCACTTCGGCTGGGGTCGCGACGACCTGGACGCGCTGGCCGGGGCCACCGTCGCCGGGCACCTCATCGAGTGCGGGGCGCAGGTCACCGGCGGCAACTTCAGCTTCTTCACCGAACTGCCCGACGGCGGGCACCGGCCCGGTTTCCCGATCGCGGAGATCCACCCGGACGGCTCCTCGGTACTCACCAAGCACCCCGGCACCGGCGGCGCGGTCACCGTGGAGACGGTCACCGCCCAGCTGTTGTACGAGGTGGGCGGTCCCGCGTACCTGGGGCCGGACGTGGTGACCCGGCTGGACACGGTGGAGCTGCGCCAGGACGGGCCGGACCGGGTCCGGGTGAGCGGCGTCCGCGGCACCCCGCCACCGGACACCCTCAAGGTCGGGATCAACAACCTCGGTGGCTTCCGCAACTCGATGACGTTCGTGCTCTGCGGGCTGGACATCCCGGCCAAGGCGGCGCTGGTCCGCGGGCAGATTGAGGAGGCGGTCGGCAAGGAGGGGCTCGAGTTCACCCTGGCCCGGACCGACCACCCCGATGCCACGGACACCGAGGCGGCGAGCGCGCTGCTGCACGTACACCTGCTCGGCGGTGACAGGGCACGGGCCGGGCGGGCCTTCTCGACGGCCGCGGTGGAGCTGGCCCTGGCCTCCTACCCGGGCTGCACGCTGACCACCCTGCCCGGCGACGCCACCCCGTACGGCGTCTTCACCGCGGACTTCGTACCGCAGGACGCGGTCGAGCACGTGGCGGTCCTGCCCTCCGGCGAGCGCGTCCCGATCCCGCCCCCGGCTCGCACCGCCCGCTTGGAAGGGCCCCTTCCTCTACAAAATCCGATAACAGGGGCCCCTTCCTTACCCACTCGGCGCGCACCGCTGGGTGAGCTGGTGGGGGCCCGTTCGGGTGACAAGGGCGGCGATGCGAACCTCGGCGTCTGGGCCCGCACCGACGCCGCCTGGGCCTGGTTGCGCGGCTGGCTCACCGTCGCACGGCTGGCCGACCTGCTGCCGGAGACCGGCCCGCTGACCGTGGAGCGGTACGAGCTGCCGAGCCTGCGGGCGGTCAACTTCGTGATCCGGGGACTGCTCGGGCAGGGGGTGGCCGCCTCCACCCGGTTCGACCCACAGGCGAAGGCGCTCGGGGAGCTGCTCCGCTCCCGCGTGGTCGACCTGCCGGCCGAGCTGGCCCCCGAACCGCCGGCCGCCGCCGACGCATCCCGCCAGGAGGCCGTGGCATGACCATCGTGGACACCCCGGAACGGCGGCAGTTGCGGGAACTGACCCGCGCCTTCGTGACCCGCGAGGTGCTGCCGCACCTGGACGACTGGGAACGGGCCGGTGAGGTCCCCCGGGAGCTGCACGCGACCGCCGCGAAGATCGGCCTGCTCGGCATCGGCTTCCCCGAGTCCGTCGGCGGCAGCGGCGGCGACCTGCTCGACTCGACCATCGTCACCGAGGAGATCATTCGGTCGGGCGGCTCGTCGGGGCTGGTCGCGGCCCTCTTCACGCACGGCATCGCGCTGCCGCACATGGTGGCCGCGGCCGGGGCCCGGCTGGGCGGTTCGCTCGGCGGGCGGCTCGGTGGCGACCGGACCACCGACGACGAGCTGATCGACCGGTACGTCCGGCCGACGCTGGCCGGGACGATGATCGGCGCTCTGGCGATCACCGAACCGGACGGCGGGTCGGACGTCGCCTCCATCCGCACCACCGCTCGCCGGGACGGCGACCACTACGTGGTGAACGGGTCGAAGACGTACATCACCAGCGGGGCGCGTGCGGACTTCGTGACGACCGCGGTCTGCACCGACTTCCCCGGCAGCGGCGAGCTCAGCCTGCTGGTGATCGAGAAGGGCACCCCGGGCTTCACCGTCGGCCGGCGGCTGGAGAAGCTCGGCTGGCACTGCTCCGACACCGCCGAACTGTCCTTCGTCGACGTACGGGTGCCGGTGGCGAACCGGATCGGCGAGGAGAACACCGGCTTCCTGGCGATCATGCAGCACTTCGCCGCCGAGCGGCTCTCCCTCGCCACCCAGGCGTACGCGACCGCGCAGCGCTGTGTCGAACTGGCCACCCGGTGGTGCCGGGACCGGTCCACCTTCGGCCGGCCGCTGGCGAGCCGGCAGCTCGTCCGGCACCGGCTGGCCGAGATGCACACCCGCGCCGAGGCCGCCCGGGCGTACGTGCACGAGGTCGCCGCCCGGGTCGCGGCGGGCGAGCCGGTGGTGATGGAGGTGGCGATGGCGAAGAACGTGGCGGTGTCCGCCTGCGACTGGGTCGTCGACCAGGCACTGCAACTGCACGGCGGCTTCGGCTACCTGCGCGACGCCGAGGTGGAACGGCACTACCGGGACGCCCGCATCCTCGGGATCGGCGGCGGCACCACCGAGATCATGAACGAGATCATCGCGAAGGGCATGGGGCTATGACCACCGTGGACAGCGCCATCGACCCGTCCTCGCCGGCGTACCGGGCCAACCGGGAGGCCCTGCTGGACCGCCTCGCCGAGCTGGAGGCCGCCCTCGACCAGGCCCGCGCCGGCGGCGGCGAGCGGTACGTGACCCGGCACCACAAGCGCGGCAAACTTCTCCCCCGGGAACGGATCGAGCTGCTGCTCGACCCGGACAGCCCGTTCCTGGAGCTGTCGCCGGTGGCCGCGTACGGGACGGACTTCCCGGTCGGGGCGAGCACGGTGACCGGCATCGGCGTCGTGGAGGGCGTGGAGTGCCTGATCGTCGCCAACGACCCGACGGTACGCGGCGGCGCGGTCAACCCGTGGTCCCTCGCCAAGACCCGGCGGGCCGGCGAGATCGCCCTGGCCAACCGGCTGCCGATGATCAACCTGGTCGAGTCGGCCGGCGCGGATCTGCCCACCCAGGCAGAGATCTTCATCCCGGGCGGGCGGGTGTTCCGCGACCTGACCCGGCTCTCCGCAGCCAGGATCCCCACGGTCAGCGTGGTCTTCGGCAACGCCACCGCCGGCGGCGCGTACGTGCCCGGGATGTCGGACTTCACCATCATGATCCGGGACCGGTCGCAGGTCTACCTGGCCGGGCCGCCGCTGGTGAAGATGGCCACCGGCGAGGTCACCGACGACGAGTCCCTCGGTGGGGCGGCCATGCACGCCAGCACGTCCGGCCTGGCCGACTTCCTGGCCGAGGACGAGCGGGACGGCATCCGCCTGGCCCGGCAGTGCGTACGCCGGCTCAACTGGCGCAAGCAGGGCCCGGCGCCGCGCAATCCGGTGCCCCAGCCGCCGAAGTACGACCCGGAGGAACTGCTCGGCATCGCCAGCACCGACCTCAAGGTGCCGTTCGACCCGCGCGAGGTCCTCGCCCGGCTGCTCGACGGCAGCGAGTTCGACGAGTTCAAGCCGAGCTACGGCACCGCCCTGGTGACCGGCTGGGGCGAGCTGCACGGGTACCCGGTCGGCGTGCTGGCCAACGCCCGGGGCGTGCTGTTCAGCGAGGAGGCGCAGAAGGCGGCACAGTTCATCCAGCTCGCCAACGCCGCCGACACCCCGCTGATCTTCCTGCAGAACACCACCGGCTACATGGTCGGCACCGAGTACGAGCAGCGCGGCATCATCAAGCACGGCGCCCTGATGATCAACGCGGTGTCGAACTCGACGGTGCCGCACCTGACCGTCAACCTCGGTGCCTCCTATGGCGCCGGCAACTACGGCATGTGCGGCCGGGCGTACGAGCCGAGGTTCCTGTTCACCTGGCCGAACGCCAAGTCCGCGGTGATGGGCCCGGCGCAGCTGGCGGGTGTGCTGTCGATCGTGGCCCGGCAGGCGGCCGCCGCCCGGGGACGCGAGTACGACGAGGACTCGGACGCCGCGATGCGGATGATGGTCGAGCAGCAGATCGAGTCCCAGTCCGGGGCGCTCTTCCTCTCCGGTCGGCTCTACGACGACGGGGTGATCGACCCCCGGGACACCCGTACCGTCCTCGGGCTCTGCCTGTCGGCGATCCACAACGGACCGGTGAAGGGCGCCGACGGCTTCGGCGTCTTCCGGATGTGAGGGGCTGCAACCAATGATCAGCAGACTTCTGGTGGCCAACCGGGGGGAGATCGCCCGCCGGGTCTTCGCCACCTGCCGCGCGCTCGGCGTGGAGACGGTCGCCGTGCACTCCGACGCGGACGCCGACGCGCCGTTCGTCCGCGAGGCCGACCAGGCCGTACGCCTGCCCGGGAACACGCCGACCGAGACGTACCTGCGGATCGACCTGATCCTGGACGCGGCGTGGAAGTCCGGCGCGGACGCGGTCCACCCCGGTTACGGCTTCCTGGCGGAGAACGCCGAGTTCGCCGCGGCGGTGACCGACGCCGGGCTGACCTGGGTGGGCCCGCCGGCCAAGGCGATCGCCGCGATGGGCGACAAGATGGCGGCGAAGGCGCTGCTCGCCGACGCGGGCGTGCCGATGCTACCGACCTGGACCGACGCGGACGAGATCACCGACTTCCCGGTGCTGGTCAAGGCGTCCGCCGGGGGCGGCGGGCGCGGGATGCGGGTGGTCCGCGACGCCGCCGGGTTGGCCGAGGCCGTGGCCTCCGCCCGTC
>JBARAE010000890.1:0-5000 GCA_049791715.1 Micromonospora sp. | reverse complement strand
CACGGGGAACCCGGCGAGCGGCTTCCAGGCCAGGTCGTAGCGCCACTCACCGCGGTGGTCGGCGTGCAGGCTCTCGCCGTACACGGTGCCGAGCCCGAACGGCAGGATGCGGTGCGGCGCCCTGCGGCCCAGCCGGGAGACGGCGGCCGCGAGGGGTCGACGGACCAGCCAGGGTGCGTTGATGTCGAAGAAGGGGCTGTTCAGGAAGAGGCCGTCGACCAGGCCGGCCTCGCGGCGGGCGTGCGCCCAGAGCGAGAGGATCAGGCCGCCGGTGGAGTGGCCCATGGCGAGCAGGGTGTCGTGCCCGTGGTCCTCGCGGATGATCTTCGCGGCGGCGTCCAGCTCGGGGAAGTAGTCGCTCAGGTCGTGGCAGAAGTTCGGGGTCTGGTGCGGCAGCAGACTGCGGCCGTATTTGCGCAGGTCGAGGGCGTAGAAATCCCAGCCGCGCTCGGCGAAGAAGTCGGCGACGTGGGTCTGGAAGAAGTAGTCGACGAAGCCGTGGACGTAGAGCACGGCCCGGCCGGTCGGGCGCTCGGCCCGCCGGCGGACCAGGGTCGCGACGACCGGTCCCTCGTCGTCGGTGCCCAGGTCGATCGTCTGCCGCTCGTACGGCGGTCCCAGCACGTCCGGTTCCACGACCGCGACGGTACGCCGCCGAGCTACCCGGCGGTAGCCCCCGCCCCCGCCCGCCCGCACCGGACGGACGGGGGCGGCGCCGTCAGACGGTCTGTGCGCCGGCCCGGGTGGGGTCGGCGGCGGGGATTTCGCCCTGCTCGTCGGACTGGTCGGCCTCCGCCGCCGGCTGGCCGATCTCCCGGATGTGCTTGTTGTGCCGGGGTTCCTGCCGGGTCTTGGCGTCGTTGAGACGCCGGCGCAGGTCGTCCCGGACGTCGTTGAGCGCGGCGTGCAGGTCCTCCTCCGAAGAGGTGGTGACGATCTTCTGCCGGCCCGCGATCCAGCACTCGAGGGTGACCTTCTGCCCGCGGGCCTCCCGGTCCTTCACCGACACCTCCAGCTCGGTGGCGTCGGCGTGGAACCCGGCCAGCCGGGAGTCCAGGGTCGCGAACTGCTCCGCGATCCAGTTCCGGTCGCCCTGCGAGAACCCTGCCCCGACCCGCAGGCACTCGGCCACGGTCGCGGGATTCGCCACGGCGCTCATCGCCGCACCTCCCTCTCGTCGCGGACGGTCGTACGGAGTGAGCAGAGGATCATCTCGCTGACCTTTCTCTCGGTTGATCAACTCCATACCCAGTCGGTGTCCGTCCGGAACCGGTTCGCCCCGATCGCCCCGCTGGCGATTCCGATCATGCTGCTAGCCAGGTCAACGCCCCCAGGGCCCGTGGGCCCTAGCAGACGGGACCTTGATCAGGTTGTTGTCCACAGGCCGGCGCGTTCTCCACAGGCCGGCCGGCACGGCTGGTCGCGGCCCGGGTGGTCGCGGAGGCTCGGCGTCGAGTCGACTCGCCACCGCAAGCCCGGATCTCCCCTTGGAGGGACGATGTTCGATACGTACGTCACCATCGTCGGCAACGTGCTGACCGCGCCCGAGTGGCGCCGTACCACCCAGAGCAACACCCTGGTCGCCAACTTCAAGGTCGCCTCCACCGCCCGCCGCCTCGACCGGGACAGCGGGCGCTGGGTCGACGGCAACAGCCTCCGTGTCCGCGTGAACTGCTGGCGCAAGCTGGCCGAGGGGGTGGCCGCGTCGGTGATGGTCGGCGACCCGGTGGTGGTCGCGGGCCGGCTCTACACCCGCGACTGGACCGACGACGCCGGCAACCACCGCACCCTCTACGAGCTGGAGGCCGTCACGGTGGGCCACGACCTGTCCCGTGGCCGCGGCCGCTTCCTGCGCAACCGGCCGAGCATGACCACCAGCACCGTCGAGGACGCCGAGGCGGAGCACCGGGTGCACGGCGAGGCCACCGCACCGGTGCCCGCCGGGCAGGCACCTGTCTCCCCGGACGACCGGCCCTTCGACGACGAGTTCGAACTGCCGTCGTTCGCCGCGTCCCGGGCCGGGCACGGGCTGCCGGGCGACGGCTTCGACGCCCCTTCGGGCGACGGCTTCGACGCTCCCTCGGACAGCGGCCTCGACGAGGTCGCCGACCCCTTCGACGACCCGGCCGACCCGGTCGGTGACGGCGACGAGGCGGACGCCGGCGGCCTCTCCCCGGAGCCCGGACCGGCCGGGGAGCTCGACCCGGTGGTCGATGGCACCGCCGGCGGTGTCACCCCCACCGGTCGGGGCCGCCGCGGCCGGGGACGGACGCCGGTACCGGCCTGACCAGGGCCGGTCGTGCACGGGGGAGCGGGGTGGCGACGCGACGGTGGCCACCCCGCCGTACGACTAGGCTGCCGGCCGGAGGTGGTGCGGGTGCGGCAGGCGACTGCGGCGGCGAACGCGGCAGGACTGGCGGCGGGCTACGCCTTGGACACGCTGCTGGGTGACCCGCGCCGGTGGCACCCCGTAGCCGGGTTCGGCCGGGCGGCGGGCGCGCTGGAGCGGCGGGTCTACCGGCCGGATCGAGCGGCCGGGGCGGTCTTCACCTCGATCGCGGTCGGTGCACCGGTCCTGCTGGGCGTGGCGACCACCCTGGTCACCCGACGCCGGCCGGTGGCGCGGGCCGTGCTGGTGGCCGCCGGCACCTGGACGGTGCTGGGCGGGCGCACGCTACGGCACGAGGCCACGGTGATGGGCCGGGCACTGCACGACGGCGACCTGCCCGCCGCCCGAAGCCGCCTGGGCCACCTGTGCGGCCGGGATCCGTCCGCCCTCGACGAGTCCGAGTTGGCCCGCGCCACCGTCGAGTCGGTCGCCGAGAACACCTCCGACGCGGTCGTGGCCCCGCTGGTCTGGGGCGCGGTCGCCGGGCTACCCGGCCTGCTCGGTTACCGGGCGGCGAACACCCTGGACGCGATGGTGGGCCACCGCTCACCCCGCTACGCCCGGTTCGGCACCCCGGCCGCCCGCCTCGACGACCTGCTCAACCTGGTGCCCGCGCGGCTGACCGGGTTGCTCACCATCGCAGTCGCGCCGACCGCGCACGGCGAGCGGGACCGTGCCTGGCGGGTCTGGCGCCGGGATCGCAACGACCACCCGAGTCCCAACGCCGGCCAGTGCGAGGCGGCGATGGCCGGAGCCCTCGGCGTACGGCTGGGCGGGCGGAACGTCTACTTCGGCCGGTCCGAGGTCCGGCCGTTCCTGGGCGACGGCCCGCGACCCGAGGCGCGGCACCTCAAGCGGGCGGCCCGGATCTCCGGCGCCGTCGGGGTGGCCGCGCTGGGCATCGCGGCGGTCTACCCGGTCACCGTCGGTCGGCTGCTCGGCGCCGTCGGGCGCTCCGCGGTGCGTGGTGTGAAAGCGGCCGGCGCGGGGCGGGGGAGCGCGCGGTGAGCGGCGGGCTGTTGGTCGCCGGCACCACCTCGGACGCCGGCAAGAGCGTCCTCACCGCCGGCATCTGCCGGTGGCTGCACCGGCGGGGCGTGAAGGTGGCGCCGTTCAAGGCGCAGAACATGTCCAACAACTCCGCCGTCGTGGTCGGCCCCGACGGGCGCGGCGGGGAGATCGGCCGGGCCCAGGCGATGCAGGCCGCCGCCTGCGGGCTCGCCCCGGACCTGCGGTTCAACCCGGTGCTGCTCAAGCCGGGCAGCGACCACGCCAGCCAGGTGGTGCTGCTCGGCGAGGCCGTCGACACGGTCACCGCAGCCAACTACCGCTCCCTGCGGCCCCGCCTCGCCGAGGCGGCGTTCGGGGCGCTCGCCGAGCTGCGCGAGGCGTACGACGTGGTGATCTGCGAGGGAGCCGGCAGCCCGGCCGAGATCAACCTGCGGGACGGCGACTACGTCAACATGGGACTGGCCCGGCACGCCGGACTGCCCACGATCGTGGTCGGCGACATCGACCGGGGCGGGGTGTTCGCCTCGATGTTCGGCACGGTCGCCCTGCTCGACCCGGCCGACCAGGCCCTGATCGCCGGCTTCGTGATCAACAAGTTCCGCGGTGACGTCGGGCTGCTCCGTCCGGGGCTGGACATGCTGCACCGGGTCACCGGACGACCGGCGTACGGGGTGCTGCCCTGGGAACTGGATCTCTGGCTGGACGCCGAGGACTCGCTCGCCTACGGCCGGGTGCTCGGTCGACCGGCCGCCCCGCACGGCATCGACTGGCTGGACGTGGCCGTGGTCCGGCTGCCCCGAATCAGCAACGCCACCGACGTCGAGGCACTGGCCACCGAGCCGGGCGTCCGGGTCCGGCTGACCGTCGAGCCGGCCGAGCTGGCCGCGGCCGACCTGGTCGTGCTGCCCGGCTCCAAGTCCACCGTGGCGGACCTGGCCTGGCTGCGCGAGACCGGGCTGGCCGACGCCGTACTGGCCCACGCGGCGGCCGGGAAGCCGCTGCTCGGCATCTGCGGCGGCTTCCAGATGCTCGGCCGCGCCATCCATGATCCGGTGGAGAGCCGCCAGGGCAGCGTCGCCGGGCTGGGACTGCTGCCCATCGAGATCACCTTCGATCCGCGCAAGACGGTCCGCCAGTCGACCGGCAGCGCCGCCGACGACCTCCCGGTACGCGGCTACGAGATCCACCACGGGTACGTCTCGGCCAGCGATCCCGCCCTGCCGCCACTACTCCGGTACGCCGACGGCACCGGCGAGGGCGCGCTCTTCGGGGCGGTGCACGGCACCCACTGGCACGGCACCTTCGAATCCGACGGGTTCCGCCGCCGGTTCCTCAGCGAGGTGGCCCGGATCGCCGGCCGCACCGGCTTTCGGGCCGCCCCGGACACCGCGTTCGCGGCGGCCCGGGAGCGGACCCTGGACCTGCTGGGCGACCTCGTCGAGGAGCACCTGGACACCGACGCGCTATGGCGACTGATCGAGTCCGGCCCGCCCGCCGGCCTGCCGTTCATCCCACCCGGCGCACCACCGGCCTGACGGGTGCCGGACGGGTACGGGCCCACCGGATCGGGGACACGGCGGCGCCCGGTGCCGGGCGCCGC
>JBARAE010000889.1:0-1570 GCA_049791715.1 Micromonospora sp. | reverse complement strand
CCCCCGCCTCGGTGGACTCGCTGCCCACCAGCGGCATGCAGGAGGACCACGTCTCGATGGGCTGGTCGGCGACCAAGAAGCTGCGGACGGCCGCCAGCAGCTCCACCGCCAGCAGGCTGGTCAGGTTGTCCAGCACCGTCCGCAGCTTCTTGGTCGCCGACCAGCCCATCGAGACGTGGTCCTCCTGCATGCCGCTGGTGGGCAGCGAGTCCACCGAGGCGGGGGCGGCCAGCCGGCGGTTCTCGGCGACGATCCCGGCCGCCGTGTACTGGGCGATCATCAGGCCCGAGTTGACCCCGGCGTCGGGGGAGAGGAACGCCGGCAGCTCCCGGTTACGGGCGACGTCGAGCAGCCGGTCCACCCGGCGCTCGGCGATCGCGCCCACCTCGGCGGCGGCGATGGCCAGGAAGTCGGCGGCGAAGCCGAGCGGCGCGCCGTGGAAGTTGCCGGTGGACTCGACCCGGCCGTCCGGCAGCACCACCGGGTTGTCCACCACGGACCGCAGCTCGCGGGCGGACACCGTCTCGACGAAGTCGAGGGTGTCCCGGGCCGCACCGGCGACCTGCGGGGCGCAGCGCATCGAGTACGCGTCCTGCACGGCGTGCGCCAGGTCGTTCCGATGCGAGTCCATGACCTGCGAGTTCTGCAGCAGCCGGTGGATGTTCGCCGCCGACGCGGCCTGTCCCGGGTGCGGCCGGATGGCGTGCAGCTCGGGCAGGAACGGCCGTTCCGAGCCGAGCATCGCCTCGATGGCCAGGGCGGCGGTGACGTCGGCCATGGCGAACAGGTGCCGGGCGTCGTGGATGGCGAGCAGCAGCATGCCGAGCATGCCGTCGGTGCCGTTGATCAGCGCCAGCCCCTCCTTGGCGGCGAGCTCGATCGGCTTCAGTCCGACCCGGTGCAGCGCGTCGGCGGCGGGGAGCCGGTCGCCGGTCGGGCCGAGCACCCAGCCTTCGCCGAGCAGCACCAGCGCGCAGTGGGCGAGGGGCGCCAGGTCGCCGGAGGCGCCGAGCGAGCCGTGCTCCGGCACCCACGGGGTGATCTCGTGGTTGAGCAGGTCGACCAGCGCCTCCGCGACGAGCGGGCGGACGCCGGAGCGGCCGAGCGCGAGGGAGCGGACCCGGAGCAGCATCATCGCCCGGACCACCTCCCGGGGCATCGGCGCGCCCACCCCGGCGGCGTGCGAGCGGATCAGCGCGTGCTGCAGTTCGGCGCGCCGCTCGGGCGCGACGAACGTGTTGGCGAGCGCACCGAATCCGGTGGAGACACCGTAGACGGGCCGGCCGGCCGCCTCGATGCCGTCCACGATGGACCGGCTGGTCACCATCGCCTCCACGGCGGCGGGGTCGAGGACGACCTTGGCGGTGCCACGGGCCACGGCGAGCACGTCGGCGGCGGGGATTCCGGTGGGCTGGATGACTACGGTCGACATTGCGGCACTCCGTTGTGCAGAACCTGGCGGATCAGTGGCACACCCGGCCGGTAGGCCAGGTGCAGGTGGGACGGTGCGTCGAGGATCATGAGGTCGGCCGGGGCGCCCGGGCGCAGCCGCCCGACGTCGTCGCGGCGC
>JBARAE010000888.1:0-5809 GCA_049791715.1 Micromonospora sp. | reverse complement strand
GACCTGGCCGCGGTGGCCGCCCAGCTCGGACGCCCGCCCCGCGGCACCCGGGCGGTGGCCCACCGCTGCCCGTGCGGCCTGCCCGACGTGGTGGAGACGACGCCGCGCCTGGCCGACGGCACGCCCTTCCCGACGCTGTTCTACCTGACCTGCCCGCGGGCCACCGCGGCGTGCAGCCGGCTGGAGTCGGCCGGGTTGATGAAGGAGATGGCGGACCGGCTGGCGGCCGACCCGGAGCTCGCCGACCGCTACCGGGCGGCGCACGAGGACTACCTGGCCCGCCGGGAGGCGATCGGGCAGGTGCCGGAGATCGCCGGCATCTCGGCCGGCGGGATGCCCGGCCGGGTGAAGTGCCTGCACGTGCACCTGGGGCACGCGCTGGCCGCCGGGCCGGGGGTCAACCCGTTCGGCGACGAGACGCTGGCCCTGGTGGAGAAGTGGTGGGCGGCCGGCCCGTGCGTGGACGTGCCGGCGGACGAGTGACCACCGAGGAGATCGTCGTCCGGCGGGCCCGCACCGGCGACGTCCGCGGGATCCGGCGGCTGGTCGACACCTACACCGACGACCGGCGGCTGCTCAGCAAGGCGACGGTCACCCTCTACGAGGACGTGCAGGAGTTCCGGGTCGCGGTGACGCCCGACGGCACGGTTGTCGGCTGCGGCGCGCTGCACGTGATGTGGGAGGACCTGGCCGAGATCCGTACGGTGGCGGTGGACCCCGCCTGCCGGGGACGGAAGATCGGGCACCGGATCGTCGGGGAGCTGATCGACGCGGCCCGGGAGCTGGGGGTCGCCCGGATCTTCGTGCTCACCTTCGAGGCGAGCTTCTTCGGCTCGTTCGGCTTCCGGGAGATCGACGGCGCGCCGGTGCCCCAGCCGGTCTACGAGCAGCTGCTCCGCTCCTACGACGAAGGTGTCGCCGAGTTCCTGGACCTGGAACGGGTCAAGCCGAACACCCTGGGCAACACCCGCATGCTGCTGCGTCTCTGAGCGGGCCCCGTCCCGGGCCCGATCCCTGCCGTAGGGTTGCTGCCGTGACGACGCGTGTGGCCGCCATCGACTGCGGGACGAACTCCATCCGGCTCCTGGTCGCCGACCTGCCCGATCCCTCGGCGGGTCCGCAGGCGCCGCTGGTCGACCTGAGCCGCCGCATGGAGATCGTCCGGCTGGGCCAGGGCGTGGACCGGACGGGTCGGCTCGCCCCGGAGGCGATCGAGCGCACCCGGGTGGCCCTCGCGGACTACGCCGCCGAGATCGAGAAGTTCGGCGCCGAGCGGGTGCGGATGTGCGCCACCTCGGCGTCCCGGGACGCCTCCAACGCCGCCGACTTCCGGGCGATGGTCGAGCAGACGCTGGGCGTTGCCCCCGAGGTGGTGACCGGCGACGAGGAGGCCCGCCTCTCCTTCACCGGCGCGGTCCGCGGGCTGCCCGCCGACGCCGAACCGCCGTACCTGGTGGTCGACATCGGTGGCGGGTCCACCGAGTTCGTGGTCGGCACCCGTGACGGTGGGGTGCGGGCCGCCATCTCGATGGACATCGGCTGCGTCCGGATGACCGAGCGGCACCTGCACGACGACCCGCCGACGCTGGACGAGATCGCCGCCGCGCAGGCCGACATCGCGGTCGCGGTGGACACCGCGCTGGAGGCCGTGCCGGGCCGCGACGCGGCCACGCTGGTCGGGCTCGCCGGTTCGGTCACCACCGTGGTGGCCATCGCCCAGGACCTCCAGGAGTACGACCCGGGCCGCATCCACCACGCCCGGGTGTCGTACGAGCAGGTCGCCGACGTCACCGCCGACCTGCTGGCAAAGACCCGCGAACAGCGGTTGGCGATCCCGGTCATGCATCCGGGCCGGGCCGACGTGATCGGCGCCGGCGCGCTGGTGCTCCGGGTGATCATGGAACGGGCCGGCATGCCCTCCGTGGTCGCCTCCGAACACGACATCCTCGACGGCATCGCCTGGAGCCTCGCCCCGCAGGATTAGCGCCAGAACCTACCGGGACCTGGACGACCTGGACGTCTGGCGGGTCCAGTCCGACGGCCGCCCGGACCTGTCGCCGGAGTCCCCGGAGAGCAGGCCGGCCCACTCGGAACGGCCGGCCCAGTCGGAACCGCCGGCCGTAACCGGCTCGGGCTCCGGCGTCCGGCTCGGCTTGCTCAGGCCGAGACCGTCCACGCCCAGCGGGCGGTCCCGTCGTACCGCGGGTGGGATGACCTCGTCCGGGACCAGCGCCGCGGATGCGTCGGCCGCGGGCTCTGGCCAGCGCTGCCAACGACGGACGCTCACCACTCCCACCAGCAGCAGCGATCCGACCAGCAGGGTCGTCCCGGTGCGGACCGGGTCGGCCAGGTCGACCTGGTAGCCGCCGAGGGTCACCGTGTGGTCGAGCAGATTCATCAGTGTGGTCGGGCTGATCAGCAGACCGAGGTAGCTGAGCGAGTAAGCCAACCCGGTCAGTGCCGCGCCCAGCGGGGAGAACCGCAGCGTGGCGATGAGCCCGAGCAGGATTCCCGCAGCCGCCAGCACCAGCGCGGGCCGAACGAAGTCATGGCTGTCCAGTGCGCCGGTGTCCTGAGCGTTCGCGAACGCCTGTGCCGACCGATCCTGGCCGAGGGCGAACAGGATCCAGGCCAGCGGACCCACGAAGGCAGCGGCGATCACGGTTCCGAGGTGTCGCATGCCGGGCAAGGTACCGATCTTTTCCGCGGATCAGGAGGCCCGATAAGCGAAACTTAAGCGCGCCCTCACGCGGCGTTGACCGGCGTCCGCGCACCGCCTCGTCGGCCTACTCTCGTGGAGTGACAGTCAGGCGGATCAAGCCGAACATCCTCTCCGGTGACTTCGATGCCAGCCGCCGCTTCTACCGGGACCTGATCGGGCTCGGCGGCGGTGACGGCCTCGACTGGATCCTGTTCTTCGGCGGGGAGACCCGCGAGGTCCAGCTCTCCGTGATGAAGCTGGACGTCAAGGCGGGGATCCATGCCGACGTCTCGATCGAGGTGGACGACGTCGACGACGTGCACGGCCGATGCGTCGCGGCCGGTGCCGAGATCGTCTACCCGCTCACCGACGAGCCGTGGGGGCTGCGTCGGTTCTTCGTCCGGGACCCGAACGGCGCGGTCATCAACGTCACGCAGCACGACGAGTGAGCCGACTCAGACCCGTTCCGTGGCGAGGCGGGCGCTGAAGCCGAGCAGCGCCAGGCCGGTGAGCCCGTCCAACCAGCGCCGCACCCGCGTCCGGGACAGCAGATCGCGAGTCCGGTTCAGGGCGCCGACCAGCACCAGCAGGTACGCGAGGGACAGGACCGCGTGGCTGAGGGCGAAGGCGAGCAGCACCGCGAGCGGCGCCGAGCCGCCGACGAACTGCGGCAGCACGGCCAGGTAGAAGGCCAGCACCTTGGGGTTGGTGATGTTGGAGAGGAAGCCCTGACGGAACCCGGTCAGCGCCTGGCCCGACGGGGCGACCCCGCCGTCGGCCACCGGCGCGTACCGGCCGCGCCAGGCCGAGCGCCAGGCCTGCACCCCGAGGTACGCCAGGTAGGCCACGCCGGCCCAGCGGATCGTCTCGAACAGCGGCTGGGAGCGGACGATCAGCGCGCCCAACCCGGCCGCGGCCGCCACGCCCTGCACGGCGTTCGAGCCCGTCACGCCGAGTGCGCTCCACCTGCCACGGGCGCGACCCGCGGCGAGGGTGTTGCGGGTGACGACCGCGAAGTCGGGACCGGGGATGAGGATCAGCACCGTGGCGAAGACCAGGAACGACGCGTAGCTGCTCCACGACATGCCTCGACCGTACGACAACCGGCGGGTACTGTGTTCTTGACGGTACTGCGCAATCCGCACTACTGTCGGAAGCGTGGATACCACCCAGCTGCTCAAGGGCGTGCTCGACCTGGCCGTCCTCGCCGTCCTCAAGGACGAGGACGGCTACGGGTACGACATCCTGCGCCGGTTGCGCGAGGCCGGCCTGGAGGAGGTCGGTGACGCCTCGGTCTACGGCACCCTGCGCCGGCTCTTCGCCGCCGGCCTGCTCACCACCTACGTCGTGCCCAGCGAGTCCGGCCCGCACCGGAAGTACTACGCGCTCAACGCCGCCGGTCGGGACCAGCTCACCCGCTCCGGCAAGACCTGGCGGTCCTTCGCCACCACCATGGACGCACTGCTCGAGGATCGGGGGATGGCGGCATGACCGTCACGGAGCAGGAGATCGCGGACTACGTCGACCGGGTGCGGGCCGCGCTGGCCGACCTGCCGCCCGCCGTTCGCGACGAGTTGACCGAGGACCTGCCGGAGCACCTGACCGAGGTGGCCGCCGAGACCGACGGCTCGCTGGTCGACCGGCTGGGTGAGCCGGAGGCGTACGCCGCCGAGCTGCGGGCCGCCGCCGGCGCTGACGCATCCGGCACCGACCGGCACCTCGACCGGCGAATGGCCGCCGTGCGGTCCCGGCTCGGCGCCCGACTGCGCGCCCTGGACACCCGGCTGGGCCCGCTCCTCGGGTACGCCTCGGCGACCGAGTTCCTCCGCCTCCTCCGGCCGGCGTGGTGGGTGTTGCGGGGCTGGCTGGCGGCCCTGCTGGTCTCCGCGGCCCTCGGTGAACCCTCCGGCCTGCTGCCCCGGCTCGGCCACAGTGGCGTGGCGGGCCTGTTCCTGCTCGCCGCCGGCGTCCTCGCCTCCGTCTGGCTCGGGCACCGCTCCGGCAGTCTGCGGGGCTGGCCGCGGCGGCTGCTGCGCCTCGGCACGGCGGCGCTGCTGCTGTTCTCCCTCGCCATGCTGGCCAATGTGGACCAGCACGCCAGCTCGGACGAGTTCGACTACCGGGAGGTGTCGGTCGGCAACCCGTACGACGCGGTGGAGGACGTCTTCGTCTACGACAGCGAGGGACGGCTGGTGGAGAACGCCCGCCTCTTCGACCAGAACGGCACGCCGATCCGCCTTGGCTACCCCATGTGCCCCGACCCGCTCCAGCGGGACGAGTACCGCCGGGTGCGGGCCGGCTACCCGTACTGCCCGGAACTGGCGCCGTTCCAGCCGCGGCCGTCCGCTCCCGCTCCGGTGTCGCCGGGAGCGGCCACCAGTCAACCGAGCGCGACGGCCGCACCGAGTGCGGTGCCCACGGCAGCGGGGACGTCGGCGCCGACGGCTCCACCGCCGCTGCCGAGCGCAACCCGCTGAGCAGCGCGAAGGGCTCCCGTCAACGGCGGGAGCCCTTCTTGGCCCAGCAAGCTGGGAAATGGCTGAAAGGATGAGGTGGGGGGCAGCCGTCACGGCTACGGTCTCGTCTGCTGATCAACTTTTCGGAAGGAACACCCAGTGTCAGAGCAGGTCGTACCGCCCCCCGCGCCGCACGCCGGACAGCCCGACCCGGCCGTCCAGGCGCCGCCTCCGGCGGAGACCAAGAAGTCCCGCGGCCGCAAGCTGCTCAGCATCCTCGGCGTCATCCTCGTCATCGCCGCCGTCAGCATCGGCAAGGCGTACCTGAACCGCGACAAGACCGCCGAGGCGAAGGCCGGTGACTGCATCGCGCAGCTTCCCGAGGTGGCCGAGGGTCAGGAGACCGACGCGAACAACGCCAAGGTCGTCGAGTGCACCTCCACCGACGCGGCGTACAACGTGGTCGGCCGGGTGGACGGGCAGACCGAGGCGCAGGCCCAGTCCGGCGACGCGTGCGACCAGTACTTCAAGGAAGGCGACGACGGTTACGTCTTCTACAGCGTCGAGGAGGGTGGCAAGGGCTACCTGCTCTGCCTGACCAAGAAGGCCTGACCGGCCGAGGACGACCGGCGACGGCGGCGCGGGAGCACCC
>JBARAE010000887.1:0-5533 GCA_049791715.1 Micromonospora sp. | reverse complement strand
CGTCCGCCGCCTCCACCCCGCCCGCGACACACTGGTGAGCCAGCTGGGCCGCGGTACGCAGCCCCTCGGCGTGCTCGAGCCGCTGCGCCTCCGCCTTCAGCTCGTCGTCCTCGCCCGGCTGCGGATCCACCCGGGTGATCTCGTCGAGCCCGAGCCGCAGCAGGTCGGCCTCCTGGTTGCGCTGGCGGGCGTTGCGGCGCCGATCGGCCAGGTCGTCGACCACCGCCCGCCACCGGGTGTACGCCTCGCGCAACGCCTCGAGCAGCTTCTCGTGCTCCGGGCCGGCGAAGCGGTCCAGCGCGGCCCGCTGCTCGGCCGGGCGCAGCAGCCGCAGCTGGTCGGACTGGCCGTGCACGGCCACCACCTGCTCGCCCACCTCGCCGAGCATCGACACCGGCATGCTGCGCCCGCCCAGGTGCGCCCGGGAGCGACCCTCCACGGTGACCGTACGGCTCAGCAGCAGGGAGCCGTCCTCGTCGGGCTCGCCGCCGGCGTCGGTGATCCGGGCATGCACCGTCTCGGCCACCCGGCCGAGCAGGCGCAGCCGCCCCTCCACCACCGCCCGGCCCGGCTGGGCGCGGACCCGCCCGGCGTCGGCGCGGCCACCGAAGAGCAGGCCGAGGCCGGTCACCACCATGGTCTTGCCCGCACCGGTCTCGCCGGTGATGACGTTCATCCCGCCGGTCAACGGCAGCGTGGTGTCCTCGATGACGCCCAGTCCGGTGATGCGCAGCTCTTCCAGCACAGCAACCGACAGTAGACGCGGCGACCGACAGTTGACCAGCCGACGCGGACGGCGTGGCGGGCGCCCGTACCATCACCCGACGTGGACGGGGTGAGCGGTGGGCGGCAGGTGCTGCGGATACTCGGCCTGGGCGAGGACGAGGAGCAGGTCTACCGGACCCTGCTGCGGCTCTCCACCATGCAACGGGGACAGCTGGCGCAGTACGTGTCGTTGACCGACGAGCGGCTCGCCCGGGCGCTGGACGGGCTGCGGGAACGCGGCCTGGTCGCCCCCGCCGGAGCCGAGCCCGACCCGCCGCTGCGGCCGCTGCCCCCGGACGTCGCCCTCGGCGACGAACTGCTCCGCCAGCAGCACACCCTCGACCAGGCCCGGCGGCGCGTCGCCCAACTCACCGAGGAGTACCGGGCCGGCCTGCGCCGGCACGACGCGGACCACCTGGTGGAGATCGTCACCGGCGCGGACGCGTTGCGCACGCGGCTGCGCCGGCTCCAGGACGACGCCCGCACCGAGGTGCTGTGGTTCTGCCGGGCGAACCCGCTGGCCATGCCCGGCCCGGAGAACGTCGAGGAGTTCGCCGCGCTGGCCCGCGGGGTGAGCTACCGGGCGATCTACGAGCGCGACCTGCTGGCCGAGCCGGGCGCCCTCACCGACGTGGAGAAGGCGGTCCGCAGCGGCGAGCAGGCGCGGGTCACCGACACCCTGCCGGTGCGGCTGGCCATCGCCGACCGGACCACCGCGATCTGCCCGCTGGTGCCCGACCGGACCAGCGGCGAGCCGAGCGCCGCGCTGATCGGCCGCAGCCAACTCCTGGACGCGCTGCTGGCCCTCTTCGACAGTCACTGGCACGCGGCCACCCCGCTGGTAGCCGGGGCGGGGCCGGCGACCCAGGACGGCCCGGGCGGGGACGAACGCCTGCTGCTCTCGCTCTTCGTGGCCGGGGTGCCGGACAAGTCGATCGCCTCCCAGCTCGGGGTCAGCCGCCGCACGATCCAGCGCCGGCTCGCCGATCTGATGACCCTGGCCGGGGTCGACACCCGACCGGGGCTGGCCTACCAGGCCGCTCGCCGCGGCTGGCTCTGACCGTCCGACACCCCGCACCGCCGCGGCGCGACCACCCCCTGGCCGACGCCGCGGCCGTCGGACCGCGCGTCCGGGCGGGTACGACTCGGCCGTCCCGCCCGGACTCCACCTCAGCGCAGCCCGTACGCCCCGATCACCGTCTGCTCGACGGTGTTCCCGGACCCGTCGGCGGCCCGGACCCGCAGCGAGACGTTCCCGCTGCCGGCGGGGACGGTGGCCTCGTACCCGGTCCCCGAGCCGCGTACCGGCACCGGCCGCCAGTGGGCGCCGGCGTCGAAGGAGACCTCCACAGCGACCGTCGTGCCGGTGGGTGCCGGCAGTCCGGCCTGGTGCCGCAGGGTCAGCCCGATGCTGTGCGACCGGTCGCCGTCGACCGTGCCGTCCAGGTCGGCCGGGACCCGGTAGTCGACCTGGAGCAGCGGCAACGGCTGGGCGTCGGCACCGGTCGGCCGGGCCGAGCGGAACTCCCAGGCCGTGCTGGTCCGCGTCGCCCACCGCCACTCCTCGCTGGTGCGCGTGGTGGTCAGCTCCAGCCGGTACCGTGCCTCCGCGGACGTGGTGCTGACCGGGGTCCAGCCGTCCGAGAGGTCGGCGATCGGCTGGCCGTCGCGGGACAGCTTGGCCGTGACCGTGTCCTCGCCGCCGTCCGGCTCGGCGCCCATCCAGTGCCCGTCCGCGTCCACGAACAGCGGCACCCGCAGGGTCAGCGAGTCCCCGGTCCGGCTCGCCGCCGCCGGGCCCGCCAGGGCGGGGCGGACCACCGGCGCGAACCAGCTCTGCGTGGCCTGGGTGCCGCCGGTGTACCGGCGCGGGGTCTCCTGGGCGCCGGCCAGCATCGGACCCATCTCGTCCCAGAGGTAGAGGTGGCTGACCCGCTGCTGCCACAGGGAGTCGCCGGCGCTGACCCACTCCTCGCGGGCCGTCCCGGTACGCACGATCCGCTGCATCTCCAGCGCGACGTCCTGCCACGGTCGCCAGCCGAACCGCTGCTCCTTGGCCCAGTCGAAACCGCCGGTGTCGACGTACCGGTTGGTCAGCCGGACCGAGTTGTCCGCGGTGACCCGGTGCACGATCGTCTCCGGCACCCGCTGCTTCGACACCTGGAACACGTCATACAGGTAGGGGCTGGAGACGGTGATGGTCAGGTCGACCCGGGCCCGGCCGGTCGACGCGGCGGCGATCACCCGCTCCCCGTCGTCGTACGGCAGCACCACCGCCGGAACGGGGAACCGGTCGCCGATGGGGCGCCAGGCCGTCCAGGCGCTCCAGTCCGCCGGCCGCACCACCATGACGGCAGCGGCGCCGGCCGTCGCCGCCGCGGCGATCTGCTCCTCTTCGGACCGCTCCGGGCTGACCCGCAGCAGCGCCACCGCACCCCGGACCCCGGTCAGCTCCGCCGGGGTGCCGGTGCCCGCGAAGACCAGCGGCAGTTCCCGCCGCAGATCGGCGGCCGGCGACTGGTACAGCAGGTTGACGTCCAACGGCCCGGTCACGCCGGTCACCCGGGCGTCCACCATGGGCGCCACCAGCTGCCAGCGGGAGGCGAACTCGTACTCGCCCTCGGTCGCCGGCCGGGTCGGCGTGACGTTGAGCTGCTGGATGGTGCTGAACTGCATGACGCCGTGGTCGACCTGGCGTCCGTTGCCGAACGTCCGGTGCACGTAGTAGGCGAGCGTGGCCTGCTGCTCCGCGGGGCGCGGGGTCTCGATCCGCACCGGCGTGCCCTTGCGGGCGTCCAGTGTGATCTCCAGGTCCCGGGTCACCGGCACCTGCGGATCGGTGACCAGCGTGGACTGCTCGTCGAGCGGGGCGCCGTCCTCGATCAGCGCGTGCAGCAGGTACGGGCCCTCCTCGACAGTGAACGTCACCTCCCCGCGGGCGGGGAGCCAGCCGATGCTGTCCGACTCCGGCTGCTCGCCGAAGAGCGCCACCACGGGGACGCTGGTCGGCTGTCCGGCCCGGTCGAGCGCCCGGAAGGTGACCGTGTGCCGGGGACCGCTCAGGGTGCCGGCCAGCGCCGTGCGGATCTCGACGCCGTCCGGGCCGGTGGCGACCAGCCAGCCGCCGTGCCGCCCGCGGTCCAGCTTCGCCGGGTCGGCGGTGACCGGCACCCGGACGGTCCCGCCGGCCGGCACCGTCACCTGGTCGGCGGCGATTGCGAAGCCGTCCGGCTCGTCGGCGTTCCGGTCGATGTTGCGGACGTCGAGGTGGAGCTGGAGGGTCTGCGCCCGGTCGGTGACATTGGTGTAGGCGACCTCCCGGCGCAACCCGTCCCCGGTGGTCTGCCCGGGGACGATCCGGCGGAAGTCCGCCACCGCCGAGGCGTACACCCGCTGGCCGAACGCCCGGGCCACGTCGACCCGACCCCCGCCCTGGGCGAAGACGGTCTGCCCGGCGGCTGTCCGGGCGGTGCTGACCAGCGCGTCCTTGAGCTGGGCGGCCCGCCAGTCCGGGTGTTCCTGGGCCAGGATGGCGGCGGCCCCGGCAACGTGCGGCGTGGCCATCGACGTGCCGGACGCCGCGGTGTACCGGTCGTCGACCGGTGAACCCATCGTGGTGCCGGCGGCCCGGGCGGCGACGATGCCGACACCCGGCGCGGTGATCTCCGGCTTGAGCGCGTTGTCGCCGACCCGCGGCCCTCGGCTGGAGAAGTCGGCGAGGGTGTCGTCACGGTCGACCGCGCCGACCGTGAGGGCGGCGTCGGCCGCGCCGGGCGAGCCGACCGAGTAGTCGCTGCCCGAGTTGCCGGCCGCCACCACGAACAGGGTCCCCGTCTCGGCGGTGAGGTCGTTCACCGCCTGGCTCATCGGGTCGGTGCCGTCGGTGGGCGCGCCGCCGAGGCTCATGCTGACCACCTTGGCGCCGGACCGGGCGGCCCACTCCATGCCCGCGATGATCCACGAGTCGTACCCGGCGCCGTAGTCGTCGAGCACCTTGCCGATCAGCAGCCGGGCGCCGGGGGCGACGCCCTTGCGGGTGCCCGCGGAAGCGGCGCCGCTGCCGGCGATGGTGGAGGCGACGTGGGTGCCGTGCCCGTGGCCGTCGGCGACGCTGCCGCTGTCGGTGAAGTCGCGGCTGTCGGCGATCCGGTCGGCCAGGTCGGGGTGACCCGCGTCGACCCCGGTGTCCAGCACCGCGACCCGGACCCCGGCGCCGTCCCGGCCGGCCGCCCAGGCCGTCGGTGCGCCGATCTGGGCCACGCTGCGGTCCAGCACCGGCCGGACCCGCCCGTCCAGCCAGATCCGCTCGATGCCCCCGCCGAGGCGGCCGCTCGCGGTGGCCGCGGCCACCCCGGGCTGCGGCGCACGCAGCGAGGACCAGAGACCGGCCAGCTCCTTCTTGCCGACCGCGAGGGCGGCGCCGTCGATGCTGGGCAGCGGCCGTACGTCCGTCATCTCGGCGGCGAGCGTGCCGACCCGGTCGGCGCCGCCGTCGGAGTACCGGACGATCAGCGGCAACCGGCCGGAGGCGCTGTCGCCGAAGCCGTCCGCGACCAGCTCCTCGACGTCGAACAGGTCCGCGTCCAGCACCCCGCTGGCCAGGTACGGCACCACGTCCGCCGGGAGCACCCGGAGGCTGCCGTCGACGGACAGGGTGTGGAAGGCGATCTTCTCCCGGCCGGGCGCGGGCCGGACGGTGGCGGCCAGCCGGCCGGGCGCCGCCTCGTCCAGCTCGACGACGTCGCCGGTGATGAGGGTGACCCGGGCC
>JBARAE010000886.1:0-2318 GCA_049791715.1 Micromonospora sp. | reverse complement strand
GCGCTGCGCGGGCACCGGTACGTCGAAGAGCGTCTCCTGGGCAGCCGGGGTGCCGCCGCGGCCCAGCTCGGCCGGGTCGAAGAGGGTGATGACGCCGTACTCGCCGTCGTAGCCGGGCACCCGGCGTACCTCGCCCCGGCGCAGCCGCCCGATCCCCTCGGCGAGCAACTCCCCGCCGACCCGGCCGATCTCGTCCAACGGGGTGCGGGTGAGGATCTCCAGCTCCGGGCCGAGCGCCGCGATCAGCTCGTTCAGCTTCCCCTCGACCTTCCGGGACCGGGCGCCCACCTGGTTGAGCTCACCGAGGATCTCGGCCAGCGGCACCAGGTGGGTGACCTCCCTGGCGTGCGGCGGCCGGTACCCCGCCGGCCGGTCGGCCACCTCCTCGATGCGGCTCAGGACGCCCACCGTCAGCGGCTTGTCGCACTCGGGGCAGCGGCCACCGGCCTCCCGGGTCCGCTCCGGTGACCAGGTGATCCCGCAGAGCCGGTGCCCGTCGGCGTGGTACTTCCCCTCCTCGGGGAAGAACTCGATCGTGCCCGCCAGCCCGTCGCCCGTCCGCAGCGCCTCCCGGATCGCGTAGTAGTCGCGAGCCGAGTTCAGGACCGTGGCCTCGCGGCCCAGCGCGGGCGGCGAGTGCGCGTCCGAGTTGGAGACCAGTTGGTAGCGGTCCAGGCTGCCCACCCGCCAGTTCATCTCCGGGTCGGAGGAGAGGCCGGTCTCCACCGCGAAGATGTGGTCGGCCAGGTCGGCGTAGCAGTCGGCGATCGCGTCGAAGCCCGACTTCGAGCCGAGCGCGGAGAACCACGGCGTCCAGATGTGCGCCGGGACGAGGTAGCCGTCCGGGCTGGCCTCCAGCGTGATCTCCAGCAGGTCCCGCGAGTCCAGGCCGAGGATCGGCCGGCCGTCCGAGCCGAGGTTGCCGATCCGCCCCAACGCGGTGTTGAACCGCGCCACCGCGTCCAGGTCGGGCAGGTAGATCAGGTGGTGCACCTTGCGCGTCCGGTCGTCCCGCTTGTAGATCGTCGAGATCTCCACGCTGAGCATGAACCGGACCTGGTCGGTCTCCGCCTCGCCGGCCAGCCGGGGCGGCAGCCGCCGGGCGATGTCCCGTTCCGCCTCCGGGCTCAGCCGGTACAGGCCCGGCTCGGCCGGATGCAGCGTCTCGCGCAGGTGCTCGTACCAGGCGGGATGGGTGAAGTCGCCGGTACCGAGGACGGCGATGCCCTTGCGCCGCGCCCACCAACCGAGGTTCGGCAGGGTCAGGTCGCGGCTGCACGCGCGCGAGTACTTCGAGTGGATGTGCAGATCCGCGACGAATGGCGGGAGGCCACCGGGGGGTGCGGCGCTGAACGGAGGCACGCCGCATCCTGTCACGCCCGCCCCACGACCCGCCCGCCGCCACGCGTACGCGTGACCTGAGCAATCCGGCGCTGGACTGGACGCCCCGGCCGCGCTATGGGGCGCGGAGTTCGACGAGGGTGACCTGCGGCGGGGCGCCCACCCGGACGGGCGGGCCCCAGAACCCGGCGCCGTTGGTGACGTACACCTTGGTGCCGTCCACCTCACCGAGGCCGGAGGTCACCGGCTGCTGGAGCGGGACCAGGTAGTTGAAGGGCACCATCTGACCACCGTGGGTGTGTCCGGAGAGCTGCAGGTCGACGCCGAACTTCGCCGCCTCCACCGCGGCCACCGGCTGGTGCGCGAGCAGCACCACCGGCCGGCTCGGGTCGCGGTCCTCGAGCGCGGCGGCGTAGTCGGCGGGGGCGGCCAGCCCGGTGCCGGCGGCGCTCACGTCGTTCACCCCGGCCAGGTCGAGTACGCCACCCCGGGCGCGGATCTCCTGCCGCTGGTTCTGCAGCACCCGCAGGCCCAGCCGGTCCACCTCCTGGACCCACTCCTCGACGCCCGAGTAGTACTCGTGGTTGCCCGTCACGAAGAAGCTCCCGTACCGGGAGCGCAGGTCGCGCAGCGGGGCCGCCGCCTCGCCCAGCTCCGCCACCGAGCCGTCGACCAGGTCCCCGACCACCGCGACCAGATCGGCATCCAGCCGGTTGATCATCGCCACGATCCGCTCGGTGTGCGACCGGCCGCGCAGCGGCCCGAGGTGGATGTCCGAGACGGTGGCGATCCGCAGGCCGTCCATGCTTCGGGGCAACTTCGCCAGGGGAATCCGTACCCGGTCCAGCTGCGGCGGCCCCATCGCGGTGCGGACGCCGTACCCGGTGATCCCGGCGGCGGTGAGACCGGCGAAGATCGCGGCGCCGCGCGCCAGCAGCAACCGGCGGGACGGGTCGTGGTCGGGTACGGCGGCCGGC
>JBARAE010000885.1:0-9001 GCA_049791715.1 Micromonospora sp. | reverse complement strand
GAACGCGAGCAGCGCAGCGAGCAGCAGCGCGGCGGCGACGGCCGCGCCGGCGAGCAGGGTGAGCTGTGCGAGCGCGTACGCCCACGTCCCCGTCACCAGCACCGCCACAGGCCCAGCCTAGGACCCGGTGTCACGCCCCGGGCCGCGATCGCGCCGGTCCGACCGGCGCCCGCTCCCCCGCCGGGTGGGCGGCCACGGCGGCGAGGAGCAGCCAACCGGAGAGACCGAGCAGCTGGACCCGCTGCCAGGCACCGAGCGCCGCGTCGGGGTGGGCCACCTCGACCGTCGAGCCGACCGTGCCCACCAGCAGTACGACGGCCACCAGCAACCCCCACCGGAACCCGGGCCCGCCACGGCGGGCCACCAGCAGTGCGAGCAGTGAGACCACGCCGGCCGCGATCGCCAGCGCAGAGCTGAACGAGTGCCAGTCGTGCCGCCAGGACAGCGCACCCAGCTCCTCCAGCCGGGCGCAGCGGGTGTCGACCGTGGGTGCGCAGTCCATCGAGGCCACCGTGCCGTCCAAGGCGGTGGCGACGCCGAAGGCCATCAACCCCCACCAGGCCCGCCGCAGCCAGCCCTGCGCCCGCCACGCCAGCGCCACGCCGGCGGCCGAGGCGATCACCCCGGTCGCCAGGTCACCCAGGCCGAACACCAGGTGGTACGGCTGATCCCGGGCGGCCAGCTCGCTCGCGTACCCGTTGAGGAGGCCGAACGTCGGGTTCAGCACCGGGCCGAGCAGCCACGACGCGTAGAGGACGGCGGCCAGCGCGAGAGCCACCGCCGGTAGCCTCCCGGCCGGCCCGATCCGGCTCACGAGGACTCGCGGACCAGCGGGAAAGGCAGCGTCTCCCGGATCGACCGACCGGTCAGCAGCATCACCAGGCGATCCACGCCGAGGCCGAGACCGCCGGTGGGCGGCATGGCGTACTCGAGCGCGGTGAGGAAGTCCTCGTCCAGCTCCATCGCCTCCGGGTCACCGCCGGCCGCCCGCAGCGACTGCTCGGTGAGCCGCCGCCGCTGCTCGGTCGGGTCGACCAGCTCCGAGTACGCGGTGCCCAGCTCCAACCCGAACGCCACCAGGTCCCACCGCTCGGCCAGCCGCGGGTCGCTGCGGTGCTGCCGGGTCAGCGGCGAGGAGTCGGTCGGGAAGTCCAGGTAGAACGTGGGCACCTCGGTCCGCGCCTCGACCAACCGCTCGTAGAGTTCCAGCACCACCGCGCCCCGTTCCCAGTGCGGGTCGTACGGCACCCCGGCGGTGTCGCAGAGCTTGTGCAGCACGGTCAGCTCGGTGTCGGCGGTGACCTCCTCACCCAGCGCCGCCGAGATCGCCTCGTTGACCGTCCGCACCGGCCACTCACCGCCGATGTCCACCGGCTCATCCGAGCCGGGGCGGCGGGCCACCGGCGCGCCGTGCACGGCCACCGCCGCCGCGACGATCAGATCGCGGGCGAGCTGCCGCATGTCGTGGTAGTCGGCGTACGCCTGGTACGCCTCCAGCACCGTGAACTCGGGGTTGTGGCTGAAGTCGACGCCCTCGTTGCGGAACGCCCGGCCCAACTCGTAGACCCGCTCGACCCCGCCCACGGCGAGGCGCTTGAGGTACAGCTCCGGGGCGATGCGCAGGCTCAGCCGCAGGTCGTACGCGTTGCTGTGGGTGACGAACGGGCGGGCGTTCGCCCCGCCGTGCACCCGCTGCAGGATCGGCGTCTCCACCTCCAGGAACCCCCGGTCGGCCAGGGTCCCCCGCAGGCTGTGCAGGGCGGCGCCACGGGCCCGCAGCAGCGCCCGCGCCGCCGGGTTGGTGGCGAGATCCAGGTAGCGCTGCCGGACCCGGGCCTCCGGGTCGGCGAGGCCCCGATGCTTGTCGGGCAGCGGGCGCAGGCACTTGGCGGTCAACCGCCACCGCGCCACCCGCACCGACACCTCACCCTGGCGGGTGGCGTACACCTCGCCGGTCGCGCCGACGTGGTCGCCGATGTCGATCGTGGCCCGCCACCGGTCCAGCTCGTGCTCCAGCATCAGTTGCAGGTCGCCACTGCCGTCCCGGATCGTCGCGAACAGGACTCCGCCGTGGTCGCGGACCAGCATCACCCGCCCGGCCACCCCGACGGTCTCGCCGGTGCCGGTGTCCGGCGCCAGCCCCGCGTGCCGCTCCCGCACCGCCGCGCAGCTCGCCGTACGCGGATAGTCCACCGGGTACGGGTCGACGCCCGCGGCGCGCAGCCGGTCCAGCTTTCCCAGGCGTACCCGGGTCTGCTCCGGCCGCTGCTCCGGAGCCGGCTCCGGCGGCACCGCCCGGACCGTCGCGGCGGCCGGCGGCACGTAGCCCACGGCGTTACCGGGCGGCGGCACCCCCTGCAGCGGGGCGGGCCGGCCACCGGGCAGGGCGAGGAACCCCTCGGCGGCGACCGCCGCGATGCCCACCCGGGCCAGTTCCCGCCGCTCCGCGAAGCAGAGGTAGCGGGGCGTCCAGTGCGGCTGGTACTTGGCGTTGGACAGGTAGAGCGACTCCAGCTGCCACCAGCGGGAGAAGAACAGGAGCGTGCGCCGCCACAGCTGGATGATCGGGCCGGCGCCGATCCGCGCCCCCTGCTCGAAGACCGACCGGAACGCCGCGAAGTTCAGGGACACCCGCTCGACGCCGAGCCGAGGCCCGGCACCGAGCAGCGCGGCCACCATGAACTCGGTGACCCCGTTCTCGGCGGCGCGGTCCCGCCGCATCAGGTCCAGCGAGAGCCCGTGCGCACCCCACGGGCTGAACGACAGCATCCCCCGCACCCGGCCGCTGTCGTCCCGGGCCTCGACCAGCACGCAGTCGCCGTCCGCCGGGTCGCCCAGGCGGCCCAGCGCCATCGAGAAGCCCCGCTCGTGCTCGGTGTCCCGCCAGGAGGTGGCCAGGTGCGCCAGGCGGGCCAGCTCCTCCGGCGCGATCTCCGCGTGCCGGCGTACCCGGGCCGTGTACCCGGCCCGCTCGACCCGGTGCACGGCCTGCCGTACCGGGCGCATGTCCCGGCCGTCCAGGTCGAACTCCCGGGTCAGCAGGATCGCCTCGTCGCCCAGTTGCAGCACCTTCAGGCCCTGCCGGTGGTACGCCCGCGCACCGGCCTCGCTGGCGCCGATGACCGCCGGGGTCCAGGCGTACGCGCGGGCCTGGTCGAGCCACGCCTCGATGGCCTGCCCCCACGCCTCCGGGTCGCCGATCGGGTCGCCGCTGGCGAGGCTGACCCCGTTGACCACCCGGTACGTGATCGCCGACTTGCCGCTCGGCGAGAAGAGGGCCGCCTTGTCGCGGCGGGTGGCGAAGTAGCCGAGGGAGTCCCGTTCGCCGTGTCGGGCCAGCAGTTCCCGGATCCGCTCCTCCTCGTCCGGGTGCAGCACCGCGGCCGCCCGCTGCGAGCGGACCAACGTGAACAGGCCGGCGAGGAAGGCGATCGCGCCGAAGCCGCCGAGCAGCAGGTTCACCCAGCCGGGCGCCTGCCCCTGCCGGGTCACGTCCAGCGTGACCGCGCCGCCGAACACCTTCTCGACGGCGTACCCGAGCCGGTCGGACCAGGTACGCAGGCTGCCCGGCTCGGCGAGGAGCAGCAGGTAGCCGAGCCCGACCGAGACCGTCGCCAGCCCGAGGAAGACCCCGAGGGCGCGCCAGGTGGCGCCGCGGCGCACCCGGGCGTAGAACTCCCGCCGGGCAGCGAGCAGCAGGCCCAGCGCGGCGGCGGCGAAGGCGATGCCGACCCACACCCCGACCGTCTCCAGGGTGTCGAAGAGCCGGTCGCCGGCGTCGTCGGTCAGCCGGTTGGCACCCACCGTCAGCAACAGCACCCCGGCCAGCACGCCGACCGCCAGGATGAGGCTGAAGTAGACCACCAGCGCCCGGTACGCGAGCCGCTTGCGGCGCAGCACCGCCGAGGCGAGCGCGCCGGTGAAGACGGCGTACGCGAGGTTCGCCGGGGCGGGCAGCAGCAGGGTGTCGATCGCGGTGCGGACCGGTTGGGTGCCGGAGCGGACCGCGCTGCTCAGCGCGGCCAACGCACAGACGACCGCGATCGCCCAGAGTAGGGTCGCGAAGGCCCGCGGCACGTGGCGTCGCCAGTCCCGACCGGTCCGCCGGGCGTCGTTCACCGTCCGGGATGCCGTGCTCGGGGTCACGCGTCCTCCCTCGCTGCCGGCGGTGACGCGCAGGTGTCGACCGGGCCCATCGTAGTCACGCCGACCGCTCACCACGTCCGCTAGGAAAACGGCCCGGGAACGCGCCGGTGACGACACGCCGTGACGGCGTTTCCGTTAGTCGACACGGTGGGTAATGGGTCGGTCGACGACGCGGCGTGGCGCCGCAACCGGCACGGAGCGGACGGTGGTGGCGATGAGCGGGTCAGTGGCCGAGCGGGAACGGAGTGCCGCCCGCGGCGGCACCGACCTGCTCACCGTCGGCGTGGAGGAGGAGTTCCTGCTCGTCGACCCGCACACCGGCACCGCGGTGCCCGCCGTCGACCTGGTGATGGACCAGGTGCCGGCCGAGCTGCGCGGGCAGGTGGAACGCGAGTTCCAGACCAGCCAGATCGAGATCGGCAGCCCGCCTGGGCTCGAACTCGCCTCGATCCGGCACTCCCTGGGCGTGCTGCGCGCCGCGCTGGCCGACGCCGCCGAGCGGGCCGGCGTACGGGTGCTCGCGATCGGCACGGGCCCGGTGGACGGGCCGATCCCGCCGGTCGTCGACAAGCCCCGCTTCGACCGGATGATCGAGCGGTACCGCCTGCTGGTCCCCGGCCCGGGCAACAACGGCATGCACGTGCACGTCGGCGTTCCAGACCCGGACACCGGGGTGCAGGTCCTCAACCACGTCCGCCCCTGGCTGCCGATCCTGCAGGCGGTGACCGCCAATTCGCCGTTCGCCAAGGGCGAGGACACCGGCTACGCGAGCTGGCGGTCCGTGGAATGGGAACGCTGGCCGTCGGTCGCGCCCACGCCCTGGTTGGAGTCGCACGAACACTACGAACGGCTGATCCGGCAGCTCATCGCCAGTGGCGTGATGCTCGACGAGGGGATGCTCTACTGGTACGCCCGACTGTCGGCGAAGTACCCGACGGTGGAGCTCCGGATCGGTGACGTCTGCCCGTCCGTGGACGACGCGGTGCTGGTCGCCGCGCTGGTCCGGGCGCTGGTGGCGACCGCGATGACGGACATCGCCGAGGACCGGCCGGCCATCCGTACCGACCACCATCTGCTGGTCGCCGCGCACTGGCGGGCCGCCCACGACGGGCTGGAGGGCGAGGGCGTCGACGTGACCGACGGCGAGCTGCGGCCGGCGTGGGAGCTGCTGGAGAAGCTGGTCGATCGGGTCCGCCCCGAACTGGACCGGCACGGCGACCTGGACGCTGTCAAGGACCTGCTGGGCGCCCTGCGTCGACACGGCAGCGGCGCCGCGCGGCAGCGGGCCGTCTTCGCCCGGACCGGCCGGATCATCGACGTGGTGGAGGACGTGGCTCGGCAGACCCGCGGCTGACCCGGCGGGGACTCGCGTGCCGCCCCCGCGGAGGATCTCCACGTGACAGGATGGGCGTCGTGGCGGAACGGCTGGTCGTCGTCGGCGGGGACGCCGCCGGCATGGCGGCGGCCTCCCAGGCCCGACGTCGCCGTGACCGCCACGAGCTGACCATCGTCGCGTTCGAACGGGGCCACTTCACCTCCTTCTCGGCCTGCGGCATCCCGTACTGGGTCAGCGGCGTGGTGCCCGACCGGGACCAGCTCATCGCCCGCGACCCGGCCACCTTCCGCGAGTCGTTCCACATCGACGTCCGGCTCCGGCACGAGGTGACCGGCATCGACCTGGACCGGCGCGAGGTGGTCGCCCGGGACCTCGACGGCGGCGGCGAGGTCCGCGAGGGCTTCGACACCCTCGTGTACGCGACGGGCGCGGTGCCGGTGAAGCCGCCGTGGGCCCGGACGGGCATCGCGGGGGTCTTCGGCGTGCAGACCCTCGACGACGGGACCGCGCTCCTGGACTGGCTGGAACGGGAGCCGCGACCCCGCCATGCGGTGGTGATCGGCGGCGGCTACATCGGTGTCGAGATGGCCGAGGCGATGCTCCAGCGCGGGCTCTCCGTCAACCTGGTCGAGCAGGCGGACCAGCCCATGTCCACCGTGGACCCCGACATGGCGGAGCTGGTCGTCGACTCGCTGCGCGGAGTCGGCATCCAGATCCACACCGGCCTGCCGGTCACCGGCCTGGAGGAACGGGACGGCCGGATCTCCGCCGTGGTCACCGCCGAGGGGCCGATGCCGGCCGACGTCGTGGTGCTCGGTCTCGGGGTACGCCCCAACACCGCGCTCGCCGACGCCGCCGGCCTGCCGCTCGGCCCCACCGGCGGGCTCCGGACCGACCGCCGGATGCGAGTGCCCGGCGTGACCGGCGTCTGGGCGGCCGGTGACTGCGTGGAAACGCTGCACCGGGTCAGCGGGATGCCGGTGCACGTGCCGCTCGGCACCCACGCCAACAAGCAGGGCCGGGTGGCCGGGATCAACATCGGCGGCGGGTACGCCACCTTCCCCGGGGTCATCGGCACGGCGGTGACGAAGGTCTGCGACCTGGAGGTGGGGCGTACCGGCCTGCGCGAGCGGGACGCCACCGCGGCGGGCTTCGAGTACGTCTCGGTCATCGCCGAGTCGACCAACCGGGCCGGCTACTACCCGGGTACCCGGCCGATGACCGTGAAGCTCATCGCCGAGCGGCCCAGCGGACGGCTCCTCGGCGCGCAGATCGTCGGCTGGTCCGAGGCGGCCAAGCGGATCGACACCCTGGCCGTGGCGCTCTGGAACGGCATGACGGTGGACGACATGACGGCGCTGGACCTGGGCTACGCCCCGCCGTACGCCCCGGTCTGGGATCCCGTGCTGATCGCCGCCCGCAAGGCCGTCGACGCCCTCGCCGGCACCGGCCGCCGCTGACCTTCCCTGTCGCCGTCGGAACGCGATCCGCTTGTCCGATCACTCGGGCTCGCCAAGGATGGCCGGGTGGCTGTCGAGGTGGAAATCCCGGAGGGGCTGCGCTGGACCGAGGGGGTGCCGGCCGGCCGGGAGTGGCTGGCGGCGCTGCCGGACCGGCTGGCCGAGTGCGTCGAGCGGTGGCAGCTGCGGGTCGGCTCCCCGTTCCCGTACGCGTTCGCCTCGCTGGCGATGCCGGCGGAGCTGCCGGACGGCACGTCGGCGGTGCTGAAGCTGCAGTACCCGGACGCCGACAGCGAGCACGAGGCGACCGCGCTGGCGCACTGGGCCGGGAGGGGCGCCATCCGCCTGCTCGCCCACGACCCGGAGCGCCGGGCGCTGCTCGTGGAACGCTGCGTCCCCGGCACACCGTTGTACCAGCTTCCACCCGAGGAGGCGCTCGACGCGGTGGTCGACCTGCTGCCCCGGCTGCAGGTGGCGGCCGGGTCGCCGTTCACCCCGCTCGCCGAGGAGGCGACCGGCTGGGCCGAGCGGATGCCGGTCCACTGGGAGCAGGCCAACCGGCCGTACGAGCGGCGGCTGCTGGATGCCGCGCTCGGGCTGATCGCCGATCTGGTACCGAGCCAGGGCGAGCAGGTGCTGGTCAACCAGGATCTGCACGCGGGCAACGTGCTGCGGGCGACGCGGGAGCCCTGGTTGGCGATCGACCCGAAGCCGCTGGTCGGCGAGCGGGCGTTCGCGCCGGTGCCGATGGTGCGGGGCGCCGAGCTGGGGCACTCGCCGGAGGCGGTGCGCCACCGGCTGGACCGGCTCAGCGCCGAGCTGGGGCTCGACCGGGAGCGGGTACGGGGTTGGACGATCGTGCACACCCTCGCGTGGAGCGTGGGTGAGGGCGAGGTGTTCCCCAACCAGGTCGAGGTGGTCCGCTGGCTGCTCGACGGGTGATCTCAGCGGGCCTGGCAGGTGCGGCACCAGTAGAGGTTGCGGCCGGCCAGTTCGCCCCGGCTCACCTCGGTGCCGCAGACGTGGCAGGGCGCGCCGGGGCGGCGGTAGACGTACACCTCGCCGCCGTGCCGGTCGACGCGGGCCGGCCGGCCCATCGCCTCGGGCAGGTGCGCGTCCCGGACCGTGTCGATCCGGCCCCGCTGGACCGCCCGGGTCATCAGCTCCACCAGGTCGGCCCAGAGCTTCCGCCAGGCCGCCGGGGCGAGGTCGCGGCCCGGCATGGTCGGCGGCAGGCCGGCCCGGAACAGCGCCTCCGTCACGAAGATCAACCCGGTGCCGGCCACGACCGACTGATCCAGCAGCAGCGCCGCCAGCGGCGTCGGGCTGCGGGAGATCCGGGCGTACGCCCGCCCCGGGTCGGCGTCGTCGCGCAGCGGGTCCGGGCCGAGCCGGGCGCGCAGCGTCGCCACCTCGGGCGGAGTGAGCAGCTCGCACGCGGTCGGGCCGCGCAGGTCGAGCCAGTGCCGGTCGCTGCTCAGCCGCAGCCGTACCTGGCCGACCGGCGATGGCGGTTCGCCGGAGCCGTCGGTGAACGTCCCGTACAGCCCGAGGTGGACGTGCAGGGTCAGCTCACCGGCGTAGTGGTGCAGCAGGTGCTTCCCGTACGCCTCGGTGGCGTCGAGGACCGTGCCGGTGAGCCGCGCCGCGCCCTCGGCGAAGCGGCCCTGCGGGCTGGCGGCGTGCACCTTGTCGCCGGCGAAGAGGTCGGCGTGCCGGGCGGCCAGGCGGTGAATGGTGTGTCCTTCGGGCACGTCGGCAACGGTAGCCCGACCGCCGCGCGGCGAGGCACGAGGAGCCGTCGACGGGTGTCGACCGATCGGTGACGGGGTACCTCCTGTCTGTCACGCGTGGCTGCCACTGCGCTTCCGCGGCCTCCACGCATCGGATCAGGAGGTGTCGAAGTGAAGATCTTGTCGCGCCGCACGACACGGGCGCCTCAGCAGGACGTGAACGGCGACGGGCGCGTCGACGAGCGGGACCGGACGGTGACGATGGACCGGGCCGGGGCCCCGGCCGGGCAGCCGGTGATGACCGGCCGCGACGACGAGCGGGGCAC
>JBARAE010000884.1:0-8813 GCA_049791715.1 Micromonospora sp. | reverse complement strand
GGCAGGTGATGCGCCACCAGCTCCGGGACGTACGCGAGGTTCCACCCGGCCGCCGCCAGGTCCATCGCCAGCAGCGCCTCCTCGCCGTACGTGCCGAGCCGCTCGCCGAAGCCGCCGACCTGCCGGTACGAGACGCGGCGCAGCACCACCGCGCAGGCGAGGAAGCCCAGCACGGTGGGACCGGGCGCGTCCGGGGCGGTGCCGAGCGGCGCCTCGGCCATGCCCGCGGAGATCGGGTCCAGCCGTTCCTCCCGCCCGACGCGCACCTGCCCCGTCAGCAGGGCGGTACGCGGATGCGCGTGCAGCAGCTCGACGGCCCGCTCCAGCGAGCCCGGCGCCCAGTACGAGTCGTCGTCGGCGAACGCCACGAACGGCGTGTCGGCCAGCGCCACCCCGACGTTGCGGGCCGCCCCGGCGCCGGCGTTGCGGCCCAGCGGCACCACCCGTACGTCGGGGAAGGACCGCGTCACCGCGTCCGGGGTGCCGTCGTCGGAGCCGTTGTCCACCACGATCACCGGGGCGGTGTGCCGGGGCAGCAGCTCCAGCAGTTGGTCCCGACGGTTGCGGGTGGCCACCACGATCGTCACGTCCGTCATGGCCGCCCAGGTACCCGGGCCGACCGGCGTTCACTCGATCCCGACTGCAATTCCCACCGTCGGTGGGTGCCGGACCCCCGCGGGCGGGAAGACCGACGGCATGGCCGACCTGACGCTCTTCCTCGCCGGCGACGTGATGACCGGCCGGGGCGTGGACCAGATCCTGCCCCGGCCCGGCCCGCCCGCTCTGCGGGAGCAGGCGGTCACCGACGCCCGCCGGTACGTCGAGCTGGCCGAGTCGGTCGCCGGTCGGCTGCCGCGCCCGGTGCCGCCCGAGTGGCCGTGGGGCGACGCCGTCGGCATCCTCGACGCCGTCCGCCCCGACGTGCGGATCGTCAACCTGGAGACCTCGGTTACCGCCCGCGGCGAGTACGCGCCCGGCAAGGGCATCCACTACCGGATGCACCCGGGAAACGTCTCCTGCCTCACCGCCGCCCGGCTCGACGTCTGCGCCCTCGCGAACAACCACGTCCTCGACTTCGGCCCGGAGGGGCTCGCCGACACCCTGGACACCCTGCGGCACGCCGGCATCACGCCGGCCGGCGCCGGCCGGGACGAGACCGAGGCGTGGCGGCCGGCCGAGGTGCCGCTCGGCGGGGGCGGCCGGCTGCTGGTCTGGTCGGTGGGCGCCCCGTCCAGCGGGATCTTCCCGCAGTGGGCCGCGGGCCCCGGGCACGCCGGCGTGGCGTACCTCCCGGAGATCTCCGAGGCGACGGCGGACGCGCTGGCCGACCGGATCGGTCGGGTGGCCGGCCCGGCGGACCTGGTGGTGGTCTCGGTGCACTGGGGGTCGAACTGGGGTTACGAGGTGCCGGACGAGCATGTCCGGTTCGCCCACCGGCTGGTCGAGTCGGGTGTGCACCTGGTCCACGGTCACTCGTCGCACCACCCGCGCCCGATCGAGCGGTACCGGGGCCGGCTCATCCTCTACGGCTGCGGAGACCTGATCGACGACTACGAGGGCATCGGCGGGCAGGAGACGTACCGGCCGGAGCTGCGGCTGCTGCACCTGCCGACGGTCGACGCCGGCACCGGCGAGCTGCGCCGGCTCCGGCTGGTGCCGGTTCGGATCCGGCGGATGCGCCTGGAACCGGCCCCGGCACCGGAGGCCGCCTGGCTGGCGGACCTGCTGGACGGGCTGGGCGCCCCGTACCGGACCCGGTTCGCTCTCGATGAACACGGCATGATCAGCCTGCGGCCGGACTGACCCGGCGTGGCCTGGGCCACCTTCACGCGCCCGGCCTCGTGACCGACCAGCCCTGAGACGCATCATAGATACATGACGCATCCCACCGCCTCGCCGCGGGCCGCCGGGCCCTCGGCCGCCGAGCGGGCGTACCAGCACCTCAAGCGCGCGATCCTCGAACAGGTCTATCCCGGTGGGCTGCTGATCAGCGAGGGCGAGATCGCCGAGGCGGCCGGCGTCTCCCGCACCCCCGTCCGCGAAGCGCTGCTCCGGCTGGAGGCCGAGGGCCTCGTCGCGCTCTACCCGAAGCGGGGCGCGCTGATCCGCCCGGTCTCCGCGCGGGAGATCACCGACGTGATCGAGGCGCGCCGGCTGGTGGAGCTGCACGCCGCCGAGCAGGTCTGGCCGCGCCGGGCGGAGATCCGATCCGACCTCGCCCGATGGCTCACCGAGATGCGCGGGGCGCACGCCGCCGGGGACGTCACCGCCCTGATGGCCGCCGACCGGGCCTTCCACGCCACCGTCGTCGAAGCGGCCGGCAACGAGATCCTCGCCGAGCTGTACCAGCGGCTGCGCGACCGGCAGCTGCGGATGGGCGAGGCCAGCTTCCGGCTCTCGCCCGGCTGGGCCGAGGTGGTGCTCGCCGAGCACGCCGCCCAGCTCGCCGCCCTCGACGGCGACGACCGGCAACGCTGGCTCGACACCGTCGGGGCCCACGTCGACAACGCCGCTTCCGTGCTGCGGAACCTGCGGTGAGCGCGACGGCCACCGCGGCCCCGCGTCGCTCCGCCGTCCTGGTCTTCGCCGTCGCCGTCACCGCGTACGTGGCCGCGGTGTTCCACCGCAGCTCGCTCGGCGTGACCGGGGTGGACGCCGCCGAGCGGTTCCACATCAACGCCTCGGCGCTGGCCACCTTCTCCGTCGCCCAGCTCGCCGTGTACGCGGCCATGCAGGTTCCGGTAGGGGTACTGCTCGACCGTTTCGGCTCCCGCCGGCTGCTGCTCACGGGCGGGTCGCTCATGGTCGCCGGGCAGCTCTGCTTCGCCGTCGCCACCGACGTACGCCTCGCCGTCGCCGCCCGCGTCCTCGTCGGGCTCGGCGACGCGATGACGTTCATCAGCGTCCTGCGGATCGTGGCGTTCTGGTTCCCCGGTCGGCGCAACCCGCTGCTGGTGCAGCTCACCGGCACCATCGGCCAGCTCGGCGCGGTCCTCGGTGCCGTACCGCTGGTGGCGCTGCTGCACCACGCGGGCTGGACTCCCGCGTTCCTGACCGCCGCGGCGCTCGGCGCGACGGTGCTGCTGCTGGTGCTCGTCGCGGTGCGGGACACCCCGCACGCCGAGCACGCCACCGCCGTCGCCCCCGACCTGGCCACCGTGCGCCGGCAGCTCGCCGACGCCTGGGCGCAGCCCGGCACCCGGCTGGGGCTCTGGGCCCACTTCGTCACTCAGTTCTCCGGCGCCGTCTTCGCGCTGCTGTGGGGCTACCCGTTCCTCGTGCAGGGCCAGGGGCTGAGCCCCACCGGTGCCGCCGCCCTGCTGACCCTGATGACCGTCGCGACCCTGGTGTGCGGCCCGGTGATCGCGCACCTCTGCGCCCGGCACCCGTTCCACCGCTCGGTGGTGATCTTCACCATCACCGCCGGCACCGCCGCAGTATGGGCCGCGGTGCTCGCCTGGCCGGGACGCGCCCCGCACTGGCTGCTGGTCATCCTGGTGATCGTCCTCGCCGTCAACGGCCCCGGCTCGGTGATCGGCTTCGACTACGCCCGCACCTCCAACCCGGTCCACCGGATCGGCAGCGCCACCGGAATCGTCAACGTCGGCGGCTTTGTCGCCTCGATGGTCCTGATCCTGGCCATCGGGGTGGTCCTCGACCTGACCACCCCAGCCGGCCGCTCGGCCCCCACGCTGGACGCGTTCCGCTGGGCGTTCGCGGTGCAGTACCTGCTCTGGGGACTCGGCGCGGTCCAGGTACTGCGGTACCGCAACGCCGCCCGCCGGCGGCACGCTGCCGAGCGCGCCGCAGCGCCGGTCCCGGCCGTGGCGGGTGCCTGACCGATCCACCGGCCCTCGGCAGCGGGGCCGGCCGGGTCAGCGGTGGCGCCGATGGGTCAGCGAGTCCAGCGCCAGGGTCAACCCGGCGCCGACCAGCCAGACGTCCTTGGCCAGGCCGATGCCGGCCTGGGTGGGCTTGATGCTGTGCGGCTCCCGCATCCCGGGGGTCTTCAGGTAGAGCTGCACCAGCCCGGCGCCGAATGCGGCGAGGCCCAGACCCGCGAACAACGACGGCACGAACGGGGTGAGCAGGGCGGCGCCCAAGGCCATCTCGCTGCGCGACAGCAGCTTCGCGAAACGGTCCGGCTCGAACTGCTTCAGCTGCGGAATCGCGCCCACCGCCATGCCGTGCATCCCCGCGGCAGCTTCCCCCTCGAGGGTGCGCTTGCCGAGGCCGGAATTGAGGATGAACGCGCCGGTGGCGAGGCGCAACGGCCAGTGCGTCAACTTCATGATCACTCCCGTCGGTGCCGGACAGACGTTCCCCCCGCGTACCCGGCAGCAGCGGGGATAACCGGCCGATCACCGGTGGGCCGACGAGTGGGATCGGCGGTAGTTTCGGCAGGGAACGTGATCACCGGCCAGGGCAGGAGGGGACCGTGAGCCAGGAAGTCCGGGGAGTCGTGTCGCGGCGCAAGGGCGCGCCGGTGGAGGTCACCACGATCGTGGTGCCGGACCCGGGGCCGGGCGAGGCGGTGGTCCGCGTCCAGTCCTGCGGGGTCTGCCACACCGACCTGCACTACCGGGAGGGCGGCATCACCGACGAGTACCCGTTCCTCCTCGGGCACGAGGCCGCCGGCATCGTGGAGCAGGTGGGGGAGGGCGTCACCGGGGTCGCACCCGGGGACTTCGTGGTGCTCAACTGGCGCGCCGTCTGCGGCGTGTGCCGGGCCTGCCGCCGCGGCCGCCCCTGGTACTGCTTCAACACCCACAACGCGGCGCAGAAGATGACCCTCACCGACGGCACCGAACTGTCGCCCGCGCTGGGTATCGGCGCCTTCGCCGAGAAGACCCTCGTCCACGCCGGGCAGTGCACCACGGTGGACCCGAGGGCCCGGCCGGCCGCCGTCGGCCTGCTCGGCTGCGGCGTGATGGCCGGCCTCGGCGCGGCCATGAACACCGGGCAGGTGACCCGGGGCGACTCGGTCGCCGTGATCGGCTGCGGCGGCGTCGGGGACGCCGCCGTGACCGGCGCCGCGCTCGCCGGTGCGACGACGATCATCGCGGTGGACACCGACTCCCGCAAGCTCGACTGGGCCCGCAGGTTCGGCGCCACGCACACCGTCAACGCCTCCGACGACGACCCGGTCGAGGCGATCCGAGCGGCCACCGGTGGCTTCGGCGCCGACGTGGTGATCGACGCGGTCGGGCGGCCGGAGACCTGGAAGCAGGCCTTCTACGCCCGCGACCTGGCCGGCACCGTCGTGCTGGTCGGCGTACCGACCCCGGAGATGACGCTCGAGCTGCCGCTGCTCGACGTGTTCGGCCGCGGTGGTGCCCTGAAGTCCAGCTGGTACGGCGACTGTCTGCCCAGCCGGGACTTCCCACTGCTCACCGAGCTCTACCTGCAGGGTCGCCTCGACCTGGATGCGTTCGTCACCGAGGAGATCGCCCTGGACCGGGTCGAGGAGGCGTTCGCCCGGATGCACCACGGGGACGTGCTGCGCTCGGTGGTGGTCTTCCCGTGACCGCCCGCGTCGACCACACCGTCACCTCCGGCACGTTCTCCCTCGACGGCCAGACCTTCGACGTCGACAACAACGTGTGGGTGGTCGGCGACGACACCGAGTGCGTCGTCATCGACGCGCCGCACGACGTGGCCGCCATCCGGCGGCTCGTCGGGGACCGTCGTGTGCTCGCCGTCCTGGCCACGCACGGCCATGACGACCACGTCCGAGTGGCGCCGGAGCTCGCCCGGGCCACCGGCGCGCCGGTGCTGCTGCACCCGGCGGACCGGGTGCTCTGGGACATGGTCCATCCCGACACGCCACCGGACGGAGAGCTGGCCGACGGAACGGACGTCGAGGTGGCCGGTACGACGCTGCGGGTGCTGCACACGCCCGGCCACAGCCCCGGCGCGTGCAGCTTCCATGCCCCGGAGCTGGGTGTGGTCTTCACCGGCGACACCCTCTTCGCCGGTGGGCCCGGCGCCACCGGCCGTTCCTACAGCGACTTCGGCACCATCATCGCCTCGATCCGGAGCCGGCTGCTCACCCTGCCGCCGCAGACCGTCGTCCACACCGGGCACGGCGACAGCACCACCATCGGCGGCGAGGCGCCGCACCTCGACGAGTGGATCGCCCGAGGGCACTGAGCCGGGCGGCAGGGCCGGACTCAGCGCTCGCCGTCGAGCACCGGCTTGACGTCGAGCACCGGGGTGCCGTCCAGCGCCTCCAGATCGGCCACCCGCACGCGCAGGCCGTCCACCTCCAGGACCCGCACCCGGTGCAGCCCGACGGGGTTCGGCCGATGCGGCGAACGCGTGCTGAACACCCCGGTCTCGGGGCGGGACCGGTCCCCGCGCGGGTGGACCACCAGCACGTCCCGCCGGGCCCGGTCCAACCAGGTCAGCACCAGCACGTCGGCGCCGGGCCGCAGATCGCGCAGCGCCGGGCCGTACGGCTCGTCGAAGACCAGCCACGCCTCCGGCGCTCCCTCGTCGCCCTGCCTGGGCGCCAGCTCCGGATCGGTGAGCGGAGACTCCACCAGCCCCACGGGGCGCACCGCGTACCCGCTCACCGCGCCACCTCGCGGAGCATCTGCAGCCGTACCGTGGTGCCGGCCGCGGTGCTGTGCACCAGGACCAGGTCGCAGAGGGCGTGCACGATGACCAGCCCGCGGCCGCCGATGCCGTCGTGCGCCGGCGCCACCCGGCCGGCCAGGGGATCGGCGAGGCAGCCGTCGTCGCGGATCTCGCAGACCAGGTGTGTGTCCGTCCACCACACCCGGAGCGTCCCCTCGCCACCGGCGTGCGCGACGCTGTTCGTCGCCAGCTCCGTCACCGCGATCTGCAGGTCGGCGACGCGGTCCGGGTCCAGACCGGCGTCGGTCGCCTGGTCGGCGACGAAGCGGCGTACCTGCGGCAACACTTTCAGGTCGTACCGCAGCACCGCGACCGGCCCGGGCGGGACGGGCAGCGGCCTGTTGTGCCGGGCGACCACGTCGGACGGCGCGTAGCCGGCACTGGTCCGCCGCCCGGCCCGGTCGACCAGCACCGGGTGGGTGCAGCGCGCCTCCGCCAGCACCCTGGGCTCGAGCGACCGCGCGTCGTACGGGCAGAGGATGCTGACCTCACGGCCGGCGAACGCCCAGTTGATCGCCGCCTCGTGCTGCGCGCAGGCCCGGTACTCCTGCTCGCTCCGGCCGGCCCAGATCGGCTCGCCGATGATCCGCACTCGGCGCTCGGGATGCCGGTCGGCGAACGCCTGGAGCACCCACGGGATGATCCGGCCCGGGTTGCGCCCGGCCTCGGTCATGTCGGCGTACCGGACGGCCTCGCCGGCCGGCCCGACCGCGGCGCGGATCAGCTCCAGTTGGGGCCCGGGCGTCGCCACCAGCACGGGCTCGCCGGCGGCGAGCCCGTCCTCGACGAACGGCACGGCCGTCGCCAGCAGGCTCGCGGCGTCGGTGTAGAAGAGTCCCTCGTGGACGAAATCGTCCACCGATGTGCCGGTCGGTTCCTTCATGCGGCCTGCTCCACCAGGCCACTGTCGCGGAGCAGGCCCAGCAGCCGGCTCAGCGCCGGGCGGCACCCCACCAGCCGTACGCCCCCGGCCTCGGCCCGCTCCGCCCGGACCAGGGCGGCGGCGGCGCTCACGTCCGCGAAGCTCAGCTGGGAGACGTCGACCACCACGGGCCGGTCGGACGGGGCCGCGCGCATGGCGTCCGCGAGCACGGCCGCGAACGCCTCCCGGTTGCTCCGGTCCACCTGCCCCACCAGCCGCAGCCCCGGCGGGTCCACCGTCCGGTAGAGCCGCAGCAGCGGCGTCCAGGTCCGGCCCGCATCCGGTCCGGCGGTCGCCGGGTGTGCGGCCGCGACCGTCCGCAGGTGCTCGGCGGGAAAGATGCGCCGGTCGTACAGGCACATGCCGGCGACCTGGCCGTCCATGAACAGCCGGTTGACGTCCGCCTCGTACCGGCACAGGTCGTCGAGGGTGGTGGCGCTGCCCAGCACCCACGCCATGTCGCCGGCGAGCCGCAGGCCGGAGTAGCCCTCCCGCTGCGCGCGGCTGACCTCCTCGACCAGGGCCTTGATGACCGGCTGCGGCACCAGGCGGCCGCCGGTCAGGTAGTTCTCCACCGCGGGCTGGATGCGCAGCTGACCGGCGGCCACCGCCGCCTCGGTCGGCACGCCCGCCGCCTCCAGGTGGGCCCGGACCGCCTGCGGCCGCGAGGAGTCCGTGAAGCAGATGACCTTGTGGCCGAGCCGGAGACCGGTGGCGGCGAAGCGGCCGACGGCATCGAGGGCGTCGCTCTCGTCGTCGTGGGTCCAGCAGACGTGGTCGCCCAGGCGGACCTGGTCGACCACGGTAGGAGGAGTCACTCTGATGGCCTTCCGGTCGGCGCGTCCTCACTGTAACGCCGGGCCGCGCAGGGGCCCAACGGCCCGGCGCCGGTGCGGCCACGGTGGAAAGCGGATGCGCGGGGTGCTTGCCCGGCCGACCGGCGGGAGCTAGCCTGCGGGAAGACCCGGATGCTGGCGCGCGGCGCCGCCCGGAGTCTTACTCGTCGCACCGAAGCCGGTCCTGCACCGCGCCGGTGCGTCGTCCCTCCCACCGGTCCGGTTCCCGTGGTACGGCGATCCGCGCCGCCACCCGTCACGGCGATCAGCCGGCCCCGACGCCGTCCGGCGGCGGTCCCTGCCGTCGGTTACGTCCACTTCCGCGGTGCCGCGCCGCGTCGATTCGTGGCGCCGAGGCCGTCGCCGCGCCGCCGATGTGCACACCGCGCCGGCCCTCACCATCACCCGCACCG
>JBARAE010000883.1:0-5047 GCA_049791715.1 Micromonospora sp. | reverse complement strand
ATCCACGGTCCGCGTCTCGATCAGCGTGGGGCCGGCACCCGCGCCCCCGGATCGGCGAGCCGCGCGTCCGCCTCCGTCTCGTCGGCCGGCACCCCGTGCGCGTCCTCCTCGTCGAGCATCGTCACCTCGTCGAACGGGTCGTCCCCCCGCAGCACCGCCGCAGCCCGGTCCCGGTCGAACTCGCCGGTCCAGGCGCCGACCAGCACGGTGGCGACGGCGTTGCCGGCGAAGTTGGTCAGCGCCCGGGCCTCGGACATGAACCGGTCGATGCCGACGATCAGCCCGACGCCGTCGACCAGGTCCGGCCGGTGCGACTGCAGGCCGCCGGCCAGGGTGGCCAGGCCCGCGCCGGTGACCCCGGCGGCACCCTTCGAGGCGATGACCATGAACGCCAGCAGGCCGATCTGCTCGCCGATCGCCATCGGCTTGCCCAGCGCGTCGGCGATGAACAGCGACGCCATCGTCAGGTAGATCGCCGTGCCGTCCAGGTTGAACGAGTATCCGGTCGGCACCGTGATCCCGACGACCGGGCGGCCCACCCCGAAGTGCTCCATCTTGGCGATCAGCCGCGGCAGCGCCGACTCCGACGACGAGGTCGACAGGATCAGCAGGAACTCCCGGCCCAGGTAGCCGAGCAGCTTGAAGATCGAGATCCGGGCCACCAACCAGAGCAGCGCACCGAGCACCACGAACACGAAGATCACGCAGGTGGCGTAGAAGCCGAGCATCACCTGGGCGAGGCTCTTCAGCGCGTCCACGCCGGTCGCGCCCACCACGGCCGCGATCGCGCCGAACGCGCCGATCGGAGCCAGCCACATGATCATCGCCAGCACCTTGAAGACCACCCGCTGCAACGCGGCGATCGCGTTGATCACCGGCTCGCCCCGGCGGCCCAGGCTCTGCACGGCGAACCCGACCAGCAGAGCCACCAGCAGCGCCTGGAGCACGTCCCCCTCGGTGAGCGCCGAGAAGAGCGTGGTCGGGATGATGCCCACCAGGAAGTCGACCGTCCCCTCGGACTCGCCGCCGGCCGCCTTCTGCCCCGCCCCGGCGAGGGCGTCGTTGAGGTGCAGCCCCGAGCCGGGGTGGATCAGGTTGCCCACCACCAGGCCGATCGCCAGCGCCACCGTCGACATGGTGAGGAAGTACGCGAGCGCGAGACCGCCGACCTTGCCGACCTGGGCGGCCCTGCGTACCGAGCCGACGCCGAGCACGATCGTGCAGAAGATCACCGGCCCGATCATCATCTTGATCAGGTTGACGAAGCCGGTGCCGAGCGGCTTCAGCGACTCCCCGAAGTCCGGGAAGAGCAGACCGACGGCGATGCCCGCCAGCACGGCCACGATGACCGCCAGGTAGAGGAAGCGAGTCCGGTCCCGCCGGCGGGCCGGCTCGGCGCCCGGCGGCTCCCCGCCGTCGGCGGCCACCGCGCGGGAACGCTTCGCGGGCTCGAAATCCGGTGCACCGTGCTCAGCCATGCCGGCACCCCTACCCAGGGCCGACGACCGGCCAAACGGCCTGCGGTCAGCTCGGAAAGACCCCGTACGCCGTCCAGCCGCGGTCCGGGAAGCCGGCCGCCTCGGCCACCCGTGCGGAGGCGGCGTTGTCGAAGGCGTGGAGATAGGTCGGGACCGCGCCCTCGTCGAGCACCCGGCGGGCCGCCTGGGCGACGAGCCGGCGGGCCAGCCCCCGCCCCCGCGCCTCCCGGGCGGTGCCGACGGCCAACTCGTGCCCGTACGCGTCGTGTCGTTTGATCCCCGCGCCGGCCAGGTAGCGTCCGTCGGCGTCCCGGACCACCAGCACCGGGCGGGTGAAGAACCGGAGCCACGGCGGCAGTCCGGGGTCGGTGGGCGGGGTCCACTCCCCCACCTCCGGCAACCGGGCAGGGGACATGCTCCAGCGGAACACGCTGCCGTGAGCGGGCCAGCCCGGCTTCCCGACCGCTGCGGGAAGGGCCGGCAGCAACTGCTCGATCGACCGGTCGTGGGCCAACGCCCGGACCGCCGCCACCCGGTCGGTCGGCACCGACAGAATCGCGCACTCCGGGGCGGCGACCGCGACGGCGGGACGAAGCCGGCCGTCCCAGGCCGGTCGGGCCCGCCGGTTGGAGCCCACCACGTGCAGCCCCGGACCGGCCGGCCACTGCCCCAGCCAGCTCGCCAGGTGCAGGTACAACCGCCGGTCGAGCACCCGCGGCCACCTCCTCACCTGCCGACCGTCCGCCACCGCCGACGATCACGGTACGCCGGGCCGGTCGACGGGGTTTGCCGGATCAGCGGCTGCGGCCGGACGGTCCGTCACTTCCTCCGGTCCCGCCGCCGTGCCCCACCCGACCGGGACCGTCCGGCCGGCCCGTAAGAACCTCGCAATAGATCAACTGACCCGCCCGCCGATACGCTGGGCGGACGACGGGGAGGTACGCGGTGACGCAGCAGCGGGTGCTGGTGGTCGACGACGACCGGACGGTCAGCGACGTCGTCTGCCGGTACCTGGAGCACGCCGGATACCAGGTCGACCACGTCGGCGACGGGGCCGCCGCGCTCGCCGCCGTGGCCCGCCGACCGCCGCATCTGGTGGTGCTCGACCTGATGCTGCCCGTGGTCGACGGGCTGGAGGTGTGCCGGCGGCTGCGGGAGCGGCCGGACGGCGTACCGATCATCATGCTGACTGCGCGCGGCGACGAGGCGGATCGCATCCTCGGCCTGCAACTGGGCGCGGACGACTACCTGAGCAAACCGTTCTCGCCGCGCGAGCTGGTGCTGCGGGTGCGCTCGGTGCTGCGCCGGGCCGGTGGCGAGCCGGTCGGCGTTCCCCCGGAGGTGCTCCGCGACGCCGGCCTCGAGCTGGAGACCGGGTCCCGGGTGGCCCGGCTGCACGGTCGCGAGCTGACCCTCACGCTGCGCGAGTTCGACCTGCTGGCCCACCTGATGCGCCACCCCGCGCGGGCGTTCCGCCGGGCGGAGCTGCTGGATCGGGTCTGGGGCTGGAGCTTCGGGGACCAGTCGACGGTGACCGTCCACGTGCGCCGGTTGCGGGAGAAGATCGAGGCCGATCCGGCGGACCCTCGACGGATCGTCACGGTCTGGGGCGTCGGCTACCGGTACGAGCCGGCCGATGCGTGACCTGGCGCTGATCTTCGGGGCGGCGCTCGCCGCGGCGCTCTGCGTCGGGCTGGTCGGTGCGCTGGTGCTGCGGCTGCTGCGCGGCCGCTCGATCACCGTGCACATCTCCGTGCTGCTGACCATGACGGTGACCGCGGTGGTCGCCGGGGTGGCGGTGATCGCCGAGGCGATGTTCCTCTCCCCGCACGACCTCGAGGTGGTCCTGATCACCGTCTCCGCGGCGGCCGTGGTGAGCCTCGCGGTCGGCTGGCTCTTCGGCCGCCGGCTGGCCGCCGCGGCGGTCTGGGCGGACCAGGCCCGGGATCGCGAGCGGCGGATCGAGAAGGGCCGGCGGGACCTGGTCGCCTGGGTCTCGCACGATCTGCGGACGCCCCTGGCCGGCCTGCGGGCGATGGCAGAGGCTCTGGAGGATCGGGTGGTCCGCGACCCGGACACGGTCGACGAGTACCACCGCCGGATCCGGGTGGAGACCGATCGGATGACCCGGCTGGTCGACGACCTGTTCGAGCTGTCCCGGATCAACGCGGGCGCGTTGCGGCTGTCGATGTCGGCGGTGCCGCTCGGCGACGTGGTCTCGGACGCCCTGGCCAGCACGGCACCGCTGGCCGCCGCCCGGCGGATCCGGCTGGTCGCCGCCGAGTCGGGCTGGCCGACGGTGACCGCCAGCGAGCCGGAGTTGGCCCGGGTGGTGGGCAACCTGCTGCTGAACGCGGTCCGCTACACACCCGACGACGGCACCGTGCGGGTGGAGGCGGGCCGGGACGCGGACAGCGCCTGGCTGGCGGTGGCGGACACCTGCGGCGGCATCCCCGAGTCCGACCTGCCCCGTCTGTTCGACGTGGCGTTCCGGGGCGAGCCGGCGCGCACCCCGCGTCCCGGCAACGGCGGCGGCGAGGGATCGGGCGGTCTGGGACTGGCGATCGTGCGCGGGCTGGTTGAGGCGCACGGCGGGCGGGTAGACGTACAGAACATCGCCGACGGCTGCCGGTTCGTGATCAGGTTGCCGGTGGCGGGAACCTGAGCCATCGATCCCGCGTCATATCTATTTCCATACATGTACACCTTTCTCTGGGACGGTAATGGTCATGCCGAATCAGCCGAATGACCGGTACCAGCAGGACACCGAGCGGAGCTGGCGGGCCGTCGAGGCCGCCGGCCGGTTCCCGGGTCAGCCCGCCTACCGGGAGGCTCGGACCGACTCTCCGCTTTCCTGGGCCGACCTGAACGCGCTGCCGGCCGGCGCCTCCACCCGCCGCGGCCTCAACGCCCGCTGAAAGCGGCGACACACCCGGGCGTTCCAGCCGGGGCTTTCGCACACCTGTCGGGTAGCGTCTCCTGGTCCGAAATCTCGGCCTACGACAGGAGAAGCTCCGCGCATGGGCAAGAAGACGATCCACGTCTCCGACTTCAGCGGCAGGGTTCTGCAACCGGACGACGAGGTGGTCCGCGTCGTCGTGCTGGAGCACCCTGACCTGGTCGCCGGGCCCGTGCAGTTGGACGCCACCCCCGTCGAGGTGGAGAGCATCGACGACGCGGCACTCGACGTTGCGGTCGTGGAGATCCACGACAGGCACGGCGGCGGCGAGCCGCGCCGGGTGGTGCTGACCGCCAGCGAGTTCGACGCGATGGCCACCGACATGCCGATGGCGCAGCTGCTGCGTACCGCCGAGCGGGTGAAGCCGCCGAAGTCGCGGCGCGCCGCCGAAAAGATCGACTACGGCACCGTCGAACACGCCGGTAAGCCGCACCGGGGCCGGGTCACCGAGGAGGAGGCCCGGCTGGTGCGGGAGCGGCTGGACGAGGTCAACAAGCGGCTAGCCGACGCCGGCATCCGCCAGGTCGACCCGAGCGACCCGGACCACGCCGCCCGCTACGGCTTCCCCACCGCTCTCTGACGCGTCGCCGGTCGGGTGCGCACCCCCGTG
>JBARAE010000882.1:0-2356 GCA_049791715.1 Micromonospora sp. | reverse complement strand
GCTCTCGACGCCCAGGTCAGTGCGTCGGCCCGGGCCGACGTCGACGCCCTGGCAGCGCGACTCGGCGGCCTTCAGGAGCAGTCGATGCGGCAGATGGAGATCTTCAGCGAGGCGATGGAAAGCGTGGCCGCTCGCCTCAACGGGGGCGGCCCGGCGCGGTAGCCGCCGAATTCTGTCGGTGCCGCGGCACAGAAACCGCGGATGGGACGGCGGAGGAGTGGCAGCGCCGGCGCGACGAGGTGCTCACGGCCGAGAAGGAAGCGACGCCTGGGAGGATTCGCCGGCCGGCCGGCCCCAGCACCCCACGTACGGCTGACATGACGAAGCGGCCGGTCGCCGGGAGGACGACGACCGACCGCTCCGTCTTCGATCAGCTCAGGTTGAGCGCGGTGTCATCGACGACGAAGGACGTCTGCAGCGAGCTGTCCTCCACACCGGTGAACTTGATGGTGGCCGTGGTGCCCGCCAGCGACGAGACGTCGAAGGACTTCTGGACGTAGCCGGAGGCCTTGTTGAGGTTGGAGTAGGTCGCCAGCGTGGTGCTGCCCGCCTGGACGGTCAGCTTGTCGTAGGCGGTGGTCGTCGTCGACTCCGCGCTGTCGATGTGCAGCCAGAAGGTGAGGGTCGCCCGGCAACCCGCCGGGATCGTCACCGACTGCGACAGCGTGTCGGTGTGGGACGAGCCGTAGCCGTCGAGCCACGCCTTGTACGAGCCGCTGTGCGCCGCCTGGCTGGTGGAGCTGGTGATGACGCCGGAGGTGGCGGTCCAGCTCACGTTGCCGGACTCGAAGCCGGGGTTGGCCAGCTTCTGGCCGGAGCAGCCCGACGGCGGGGTGGTGGTCGTGGTGGTCGGGGTGGGCGTCGGCGAGCTGGTGGAGCAGGTCGGGTCGCCGGTCTGGGCCGGCACGCTCACCGCGTTCCAGGCGGCCTTGACCGTGTTGAACTCGGTGCAGCTGGTGCTGCCGTAGAGGTTCTTCGCCGCCTGCAGCGTCCAGGTGCGGTACTTCAGGTACGACGAGGACGTCGTCTTCATCAGCATCGCGTTGTACATGATCTTGATGGCCTTCTGGATGCCGAGGCCGGTCACCGTGCTGCTGTTGCAGGTCGGGCTGGTCGGCTGGCCGTTGGTCGGGTTGCTGCCCATGGCCAGCAGGTAGAACCAGTGGTTGCCCGGGCCGGCCGCCGCGTGCACCTCGGTGGTCGGGATGCTGCTGGAGTAGCAGTTCGGGTCGCCCAGGGCCGACGGGTTGTACATGTTGCGGATCGGGCCGCTGCCGACCAGGTTGATCTTCTCGCCGACCAGGAAGTCCGGAGCGTCGTAGGTGGAGGGCTCGTTGGCGAACCACTCCGTGGCCGCGCCGAAGGTGTCGGCGACGAACTCCTGGGTGCCGTTGGCGGAGATGCCGCCGGGGGTGTGGTCGTCGATGCCGTGGCCGATCTCGTGCGCGACCACGTCCATCGAGCCGATCCACGAACCGGCGGTGTTCTTGCCGATCTGGACCTGGGTGCCGTCGTAGTAGGCGTTCTGGTCGTTCAGGCCCACCCGGATCGGCCAGGCGCCACCGTTGCCGTCGGCGCCGTTGCGGCCGAGCCACTGGGAGAGCATCTTGTGCTCGGTCTGCGCGCCGAAGAGCGCGTCGACGCAGCCGGTCTCCTTGTTCGTGGAGGTGCCGTTGCCCCAGACGTCGTCCGAACCGGTGAACGTCGTGTTGGTGGCCGCGTCCTGGCAGCTCTGGTTGGTGACGTTCGGGTCCTTCATGGAGTACCCGCTGCCGGTGTACGTCGTGTTGAGGGTGAGCGGGCTCGGCCCGTTCCACGCGCCGGTGCCGCTGCCGCGCACGATGTGCTCCTGGGTGTGCAGCACCTTGCCGCTCACGGCGTCCACGTCGACGGTGAGGCGGCTCGGGCCGTCCGCGGCGGTGCCCCGGACGGTGGTCTCCCAGGCCAGCGCGGGCTTGGCGCCGAGGGTGTAGACGACCAGCTTGGTCGCCTCGACGCCGGTCACGGTCTTCAGCTGGCCACGGGCGGTCTGCTCCGCGGCGGCGGCCTGCAGCTTCGGCGTCGTGGCGAGGGCGCCGATGGCCTGCTGCTGGGCCACGGAGGCGTACTTCAGCTGGCCGGCGGAGTCGGTGGCCAGGACGAAGTCGCCACCGGTCACCGGCAGACCCTTGTAGGTGCGCTCGTAGGACACGTACTGGGTGCCCTCGGAGGAGATGACGGCCTTCTGGACGAAGGTGTCATCGGCGCTGGCGTGCAGGTACGAGGGGCGGCTGGCGACCAGCGCGCTCGCCGAGTTCGCGGCGAGGGTGCGGGCCTGGGCCGCGTCGGGCGTGGGACTGGGCGGCGCGGCCTGCAC
>JBARAE010000881.1:0-5655 GCA_049791715.1 Micromonospora sp. | reverse complement strand
ACAACCTGCTCATGCAGGACGACGTCACCGCCGAGGACGTCCTGATCAAGACCGACGTCGCCGGGCTGCACCTGCTGCCCGCCAACATCGACCTCTCCGCCGCCGAGATCCAGCTGGTCAACGAGGTCGCCCGCGAGATGGCCCTGGCGCGCGTGCTGCGCACCATCCGCAAGGAGTACGACTTCATCCTGATCGACTGCCAGCCCTCGCTGGGCCTGCTGGCGATCAACGCGCTGACCGTCGCGCACGGCGTGCTCATCCCGCTGGAGTGCGAGTTCTTCAGTCTTCGCGGGGTGGCCCTGCTGCTGGACACCATCGACAAGGTCCGCGAGCGGCTCAACTTCGACCTGGAACTCGAGGGCATCCTCGCCACCATGTACGACAGCCGCACCACCCACTGCCGGCAGGTGCTCCAGCGGGTGGTGGAGGCGTTCGGCGACAAGGTCTACCAGACGGTCATCACCAAGACCGTCAAGTTCCCCGAGTCGACCGTGGCGGGCGCCCCGATCACCACGCTCGACCCGGCCTCCTCCGGCGCGCGGAACTACCGCCAGCTCGCCCGTGAGGTCATCGCCGCCCAGGCGGAGCGGTAGGCCGAACACCACGTGTCCCGGCCGTGGACTACGGTTTTCCGGTGACCGCACCACCCCTCGACCCACCCGCCGCGCCGCACGGCGCCGCCGACCCGGCGGTCGCCGCCGAGCTGGCCGCGGAGGTCGACGGCGTCGTACCCCCCGCCCCGGACGGCTCGACCGGCGAGGAGATCAGCGGCTTCACCGTCCGGCTGGACAACTTCACCGGCCCCTTCGACCTGCTGCTGCAGCTCATCGGCAAGCACAAGCTCGACGTGACCGAGGTGGCCCTGCACAAGGTCACCGACGAGTTCATCGCGTACATCCGCGCGATGGGCGACCGGTGGGACCTGGACGAGGCCAGCGAGTTCCTGCTCATCGCCGCTACCCTGCTCGACCTCAAGGCGGCCCGGCTGCTGCCCGCGGCCGAGGTGGAGGACGAGGAGGATCTCGCCCTGCTGGAGGCGCGGGACCTGCTCTTCGCCCGGCTGCTGCAGTACAAGGCGTTCAAGGAGGCGGCGGCGCACATCGCCGAGCTGGAGGCGGTCGGCGGGCGCCGCTACCCGCGGGCGGTCACCCTGGAACCCCGGTACGCCGACGCGCTGCCCGACCTGGTGCTCGGCATCGGCCCGGAGCGGCTGCTCAAGCTCGCGCTCAGGGCGATGACCCCGAAGCCGGTCCCTGAGGTCTCCATCGCCCACGTGCACATGGTCCGGGTCAGCGTCCGGGAGCACGCGGAGATCATCACCGGTCGGCTGCGCCGGGCCGGGACGGCCACCTTCTCGCTGCTCTGCGCCGACTGCGACATCACCCTGGAGGTGGTGGCCCGCTTCCTCGCGCTGCTCGAGCTGTACCGGCAGGGCCTGGTCGCCTTCGTGCAGGAGCAGGCGCTGGAGGAGCTGACCGTGCGCTGGACCGGGCCGGCCGAGGGCGACACCGACCTGCACATCGACGAGTACGCCGGCTCCCCGGAGCCGGAATCATCCGGGCCGCCTGACGGCTCGGCGGCGGTGGCGGCTGCCGGGGACGGCACGGGACCGACAGAGGAGACAGCGGGATGAGCACCGAGGAGCGCCGGGACTCGCTGGCCGACCAGGCGGCCGCCTGGGTCCCCCCGTGGGAACGCCCCGCCCCCGACCAGCGGGCCGAGCCGGTGGGCGAGGGTGCCGGTGACGGCGCGGCGTCGTCCCCGCCGACGGAGGAGTCCCGGCAGGAGCCGGGGACGGCCGCCGGGCCGGACGAGGACGCCGCGCCCACCCCCGCCGAGGAAGGCCAGCCGGTCGAGGTGGGGCCGGGTCCCGCGGGGGAGGCCGGTGTCACGCCGCGCCAGCGGGAGGAGCCGGCCGAGGAGAGCGCGGCTGCCGGCGTACCGAAGAAGCAGGGTGCCGGGCGGCGGCGGGCGGCCCCCGCCCCCGAGCCGGCCCCGGAGCTGGACGACGCCGAGCTGCGCGGCGCGCTGGAGGCCATCCTGCTGGTGGTGGACGAGCCGGTCAGCGAGCTGACCCTGGCCCAGGTGCTGGAGCAGTCCCCCGAGCGGGTGGGCCGGATGCTGGACGACATCGCCGCCGCCTACACCGCGGCCGGGCACGGCTTCGAGCTGCGCCGCGCCGCCGGTGGCTGGCGTCTCTACACCCGCCCGGAATACGCCACCTACGTCGAGCGGTTCGTGTTGGACGGGCAGTCCGTACGGCTGACCCAGGCCGCACTGGAGACCCTCGCGGTGATCGCCTACAAGCAGCCGGTCACCCGCTCGCGGATCTCCGCCATCCGCGGTGTCAACTGCGACGGGGTGATCCGTACCCTGGTCTCCCGTGGCCTGGTCGAGGAGTGCGGCACCGAAGCGGAGAGCGGCGCCTTCCTCTACCGGACGACCACGATGTTCCTGGAGAAGCTGGGGCTGAACTCGGTGGACGACCTGCCGCCCCTGGCCCCCTTCCTCCCCGACGACGTAGAAGAGCTTGCCGATGCGACGCGATGACCGTGCCCCGAAACCCGACGCCCCCGTGTACGAAGGCGCCGAGCGCCTGCAGAAGGTGCTCGCCGCCGCCGGGGTCGGGTCGCGGCGTGCCTGCGAGGACCTGATCTTCCGCCGCCGGGTCACCGTGAACGGGCGGGTCGCGCAGCTCGGCGACAAGGCCGACCCGACCCGCGACGTCATCCACGTCGACGGCGAGCGGCTGCAGGTGGACACCCGGCTGGTCTACCTGGCGATGAACAAGCCGCGCGGCGTCGTCTCCACGATGGCGGACGAGAAGGGGCGCACCGCCCTGGCGGACTTCCTCGGCAACCGGGTCGAGCAGCGGGTCTACCACGTCGGGCGGCTCGACGCGGACAGCGAGGGCCTGCTGCTGCTCACCAACGACGGCACCCTCGCCCACCGGCTCATGCACCCCTCGTACGGGGTGCCGAAGACGTACCTCTGCGAGGTGGCCGGGCCGATCCCGCGCAACCTCGGCAAGCGGCTGATGGCCGGGGTCGAGCTGGAGGACGGCCCGGTGCAGGTCGACTCCTTCAAGGTGGTGGACACGCTGGGCAAGACCGCCCACGTGGAGCTGACCCTGCACGAAGGGCGCAAGCACATCGTCCGGCGACTGCTGGCCGAGGTGGGGCACCCGGTGTCCCGGCTGGTGCGGACGTCGATCGGGCCGATCCGGCTGGGCGACCTGCGCGCCGGGCGGACCCGCCGGCTGACCAACGCCGAGGTCGCCGCCCTGTTCAAGGCCGTGGGCGACTGACCCCGGTCGTTCCGGGTACCGCTGACGGTAGGCTTCGTCGCGGCCGGGGACGGTCCAGGTCGTGCCGCGGGGTCAGACGCGCTGAGCGGGCTGTGCGGGTGGCGCGGGTCGCCCCCGGCGGCGTCGCGCGCGGTCCGGCCGCGGCCGCAGGCATCATTGACGAGGGACATCCGCTCAACGGCGTCGGAGACACCGGCGACCCGCGAGGTACGGGCTGAGGAGGAACACGGTGGGGGAGAACGAACGGGCCGGGCGGTGCGTGGTCGCAGTGGACGGGCCATCCGGTTCGGGTAAGTCCACCGTTTCGCGGCGGCTCGCCGTCGGCATCGGTGCCCGCTACCTCGACACCGGCGCCATGTACCGGGCGATCACCTGGGCGGTGCTGCGCTCCGGGGTCGACCTGACCGACGCGGAGTCGGTGACCAAGGTCGCCGGCGAGGTGGACCTGCGCATCGGCACCGACCCTCAGGGGTACGGCGTGACCGCCGACGGGGTGAACGTGGACCGGGAGATCCGTGGCCCCGAGGTGACCGGCGCGGTCTCCGCGGTCGCCGCCGTGCCCGCGGTACGCGAGCTGCTCGTCGCCCGGCAGCGGGAGATGATCGCCAACGCCGGCCGGATGGTCATCGAGGGCCGCGACATCGGCTCGGTGGTGGCGCCCGACGCCGACCTGAAGGTCTATCTGACCGCCTCCGAGGCGGCCCGCGCCCAGCGGCGCAGCACCGAGGACGCCGCCGACGTGGCCGCCACGGCAGCCGACCTGGCCCGCCGTGACCGGCTGGACTCGACCCGCAAGGTCAACCCGCTGCAGCAGGCCGCCGACGCGGTCGTGCTGGACACCACCGAGCTCGGCATCGACGAGGTCGTCGCCCGGCTGCGCGAACTGCTCACCGAGCGGGGCGTCGCATGACCGAGGACAGCGCGGGCTGGGTGGAGCTGCGGGAGCCGGACGTCGACGTCGAGGAGCAGTCCGGCCCGCAGCCCGTGGTGGCCGTGGTCGGCCGCCCCAACGTGGGCAAGTCGACCCTGGTCAACCGGATCATCGGCCGCCGTCAGGCGGTCGTCGAGGACATCCCCGGGGTGACCCGGGACCGGGTGCCGTACGACGCGCAGTGGTCCGGCCGCGCGTTCACCGTGGTGGACACCGGCGGCTGGGAGCCGGACGCCAAGGACCGGGCCGCCGCGATCGCGGCCCAGGCCGAGGCGGCCGTCGCCACCGCTGACGTGGTGCTCTTCGTGGTGGACGCTGTGGTCGGCTCGACCGACGTGGACGAGGCCGCGGTGAAGATGCTGCGCCGCAGCGCCAAGCCGGTGATTCTGGTCGCGAACAAGGCGGACAACGCCTCCATCGAGATGGAGGCCACGTCGCTCTGGTCGCTGGGCCTCGGCGAGCCGTACCCGGTCTCCGCGCTGCACGGCCGGGGCTCCGGTGAGCTGCTCGACGCCATCATGGACGCGCTGCCCGAGGCGCCGAAGATCGTCGAGAACCGTCCGCGCGGCCCGCGCCGGGTGGCTCTGGTCGGCCGGCCCAACGTGGGCAAGTCCAGCCTGCTCAACCGCTTCTCCGGGGAGGAGCGGGCGGTGGTCGACTCGGTCGCCGGCACCACGGTCGACCCGGTGGACAGCCTGGTGGAGATCGGCGGGGAGACCTGGCAGCTGGTGGACACCGCCGGCCTGCGTAAGCGGGTCGGCAAGGCCAGCGGCACCGAGTACTACGCCAGCCTGCGGACGGCCGCCGCGATCGAGGCTGCCGAGGTGGCGGTGGTGCTGCTCGATGCCAGCGAGGTCATCCGCGAGCAGGACCAGCGGATCCTCACGATGGTCACCGAGGCCGGTCGGGCCCTGGTGATCGCCTTCAACAAGTGGGACCTGGTCGACGGCGACCGCCGGTACTACCTGGACAAGGAGATCGAGCGGGAGCTGCGCCGCATCCCCTGGGCGATCCGGCTCAACCTGTCCGCGAAGACCGGCCGGGCGGTGGACAAGCTCGCCCCGGCGCTGCACAAGGCCCTGGCGAGCTGGGAGACCCGAATCCCGACCGCGCAGCTCAACCAGTGGCTGACCGCCCTGGTCCAGGCCACCCCGCACCCGGTGCGCGGCGGCCGGGCGCCGCGCATTCTCTTCGCCACCCAGGCCGGGGTGGCGCCGCCGCGGTTCGTCCTCTTCACCACCGGCCCGCTGGACGCCGGCTACCAGCGCTTCGTCGAGCGCAAGCTCCGCGAGGAGTTCGGCTACGAGGGCAGCCCGATCGAGATCTCGGTGCGCCCGCGCAAGAAGCTCGGCCCCGGCGGCCGCGGCAAGGCCCACGGCTGACGACCCCTTTCCCGGTACGCCGGGCGGTCCTGCAC
>JBARAE010000880.1:0-2292 GCA_049791715.1 Micromonospora sp. | reverse complement strand
TCCCGCAACCGGCGTGGGGCAGCGGGGGAGCACCCGGCGGTGACACCGCGCTGGGCGACGGGCCGGGAACGTCTCGGCCTGCTGGCCGCCGCTGCGGTCGGCACCGCCGCCGGGTACCCGATCCTTGACGCACTCGGCACCTGGGGCCCGCTGCCGGACGCCTGGATCCTGGTCGGCAGCCTGCTCGCCACGTACGGCATGGCCCGCGGCTGGGTCGAGTTCTGGCTGATCTGGATCGCCGTCGACGCCGGCGGCGTCCCGCTCCTGCTGCGCGGCCACTACTACCCGTCGGCCGCCATGTACCTGGTCTACGGCGCGTTCTGCGTCTGGGGGCTGGCCGCGTGGTGGCGTACCTCCCGGGTCGAGGCAGCGGCCCGCACGCCGATCCCGCCCACCTACTCGGAGGCAGTGGCATGACGAGCTTTGGCAGCATCGAGCAGGCGGTGGCGGACATCGCCGCCGGCCGGCCCGTCGTCGTGGTCGACGACGAGGACCGGGAGAACGAGGGCGATCTGATCTTCGCGGCCGAGCTGGCCACCCCGGAGCTGGTCGCGTTCATGGTCCGCTACACGTCGGGCTACATCTGCGTACCGCTGACCGAGTCGGAGTGCGACCGGCTCGACCTGCCGCCGATGCACCACACCAACCAGGATCGGCGCGGCACCGCGTACACGGTGACCGTGGACGCCCGGGAGGGGGTCAGCACGGGCATCTCGGCGGCGGACCGGTCGCACACCATCCGGCTGCTCGCCGACGCCGCCACCGACCCGACCGACCTGGCCCGCCCCGGGCACGTGGTGCCGTTGCGGGCCCGCGAGGGCGGGGTGCTGCGCCGGCCGGGACACACCGAGGCGGCCGTCGACCTGACCCGGCTGGCCGGACTGCGCCCGGCCGGCGTGCTCTGCGAGCTGGTCAACGACGACGGCACCATGATGCGCCTGCCGGACCTGGAGAAGTTCTGCGCCGAGCACGGCCTGACCCTGATCACCATCGCCGACCTGATCGCCCACCGGCGGCGGACCGAGAAGCAGGTGGAGCAGGTCGCCGACGCGCGGATGCCCACCCCGTATGGGGTGTTCCGGGCGCTCGGCTACCGCAGCGAGCACGACTCCGCCGAGCACATCGCGCTGGTGATGGGCGACCTCGGCGACGGGAAGGACGTGCTGGTCCGGGTGCACTCCGAGTGCCTCACCGGGGACGTCTTCGGCTCGCTGCGCTGCGACTGCGGCCCCCAGCTGCAGGCCGCCCTGGCCCGGGTGGCGCAGGAGGGACGCGGGGTGGTGCTCTACGTACGCGGGCACGAGGGCCGGGGCATCGGCCTGCTGCACAAGCTCCAGGCGTACCAGCTGCAGGACCTCGGGCGGGACACCGTGGACGCGAACCTCGACCTGGGGCTGCCCGCGGACGCCCGGGACTACGGCACCGGGGCGCAGATCCTCTACGACATCGGCGTCCGCTCCATGCGGCTGCTGACCAACAACCCGGCCAAGCGGGCCGGCCTGGAGGGCTACGGCCTGACCGTGAGCGGTCGGGAAGGGCTGCCGATCCGGTCGAACCCGGAGAACGTGCGGTACCTGCGCACCAAGCGGGACCGGATGGGCCACCTGTTGGACGAGCTGGACGAGGTGACCGAGGCCCCGATGGGCCGCCCGGTCGCCGGTGACGAGATCGGAGCGTAGACATGGCGGGTTTCGGTGAGCCCGGGGTGACGACGGTGGACGCGGCCGGGATGACGGTCGGCGTGGTCGCCGCGCGCTGGCACGGGGAGCTGACCGACCACATGCTCGACCGGGCGGTCGCGGCGGCCGAGGCGTGCGGCGCGCGGGCCGTGGTGGCCCGGGTGGCCGGGTCGGTGGAGCTGCCCGTGGTGGCGCAGGCGCTCGCCCGCCGCTGCGACGTGGTGGTGGCCCTCGGCGTGGTGGTCCGCGGCGCGACGGCGCACTTCGACTACGTGTGCCGGTCGGTGACCGACGGGCTGACCCGGGTGGCGCTGGACGAGGGGAAGCCGGTCGCGCACGGGGTGCTCACCGTGGAGACCATCGAGCAGGCGCGGGACCGGGCCGGGCTGCCCGGCTCGGCCGAGGACAAGGGCTGGGCCGCCACCGTGGCTGCGCTGGACGCCGCCCTGGCCGTCCGCGGCCTCGACGCCAGCTACGGCCACCGGGTCGGCTTCGGCGGCTGACCTGGCGTCGGCTGATCGACTCCGGATCGCCGAGGTGGCGATGTCCCCGGCCGCCGGACACCGCCATCTCGGCGAGGTCTAGGGCAGCTACCCGCCGACGCCGGTGGGCG
>JBARAE010000879.1:0-46267 GCA_049791715.1 Micromonospora sp. | reverse complement strand
CCCGTCCGCCGCCCGGCCGGTCAGGAACAGCTGACGAGGCACACCGGACGGTGCTGGCGCCCTCGGCCGTCGCGCCGGTGTCGTCGATGACGTGAGGGATCGAGCCGTTGCCGCCGAGCGAGACGGTGAGCAGGTCGTGGAACTTGACGCTCACGGCGGTCGGCGCCTCAAACGCGTGGTACCCGGCGATGGCCGGGTCGACGTCCCGGGTCGCCGAACCGGTCGACGATCACCTGGGGCAAGTCGTCGCGGACGGCGTCGGCGTCCCACACCGCCCGATACAGCAGCCGCTGCATCGCACCCGGCCGCCGGTGTTCAGCCCGCTCGGCCAACTGCCAGCACGTCTTGACCTCGCCGCCGCCGTCGGACGCGACCCGACCTGCCCGAACCGGCCCGCAATGACGTGGGCACCCGGTCATGACCTGCTCCCACCGGGCACCGTCTACGCCATGGCACGCGGCTACCGTCAGATCTGACGCCATGTCCCAAACAGACAGACCGATCACGCGGTGGCCGCCTCTTGTTCCCGCGTCCGACCGGCCGCATCTCGAACGGTGGCGGCCCTACTAGGTTGATCGTATGGGGCGCGTCGAGTAGGAACGCTGCATGCTCCGTGGCGAAACGGTCGGGCTGCGGGCCCGACACGAAACCGATGTTCCCGTTCTCCAATCTGAGCTCTACGACGACGTCGCCACCCGGTCGAGGGCGGACTCCCGTCCATGGCGCCCAATCGCACCCGGCTCCGCCGCGTCGCCCTACACCGTTTCCGGTCCGACCGACGATGCCGCGTGCTTCTCGGTGGTGCGGCTCGCCGATGACGAACTGGTCGGCGAGGCCCTGTTATGGGGCATAGACTTACATAACAGGACAGCTCACCTCGGGATCTCGCTGCGGCCCGCCTTCCGCGGCCGTCGGCTGGGAACCGAAATCGTCCGGGTGCTGTGCCACTACGGTTTCGCGGTCCGCGGCCTGCACCGGTTGCAGGTTGAGACGTTAGCCGACAATGTCGCGATGATACGAGCAGCCACCCAAGCGGGATTCGTGCCCGAAGGCACCCTGCGCCGCGCGGCCTGGGCGAACGGGGACTTCGCTGATGAGGTCATTCTCGGGCTACTCGCTACCGAATGGAACATGGACTGACAACGTCCGCCAGCCCCGACGACGTCTCGGACTGCAATCGATATCGAATCGCAGGTCGATTACTCTTTTAAAAAAATGATCTTTGTGATACATTGATTGGTTAAGTAGCTTATTCTTCTTCGCATGTCGAACACTGAAGCTTTTCCCTACGCGCGCCCCAGGTCTCCCGCGATGATCGCGACCCGCGATGTGACCTATGACGACCTCGACGTTCGGCTGACCGGTGTGCTGTATTGGGATGACGCGCAGGACATCCCACACCCCGGACTACTGCTCATCCACGGCGGCGCCGGCCTCGATGGACACGCACGAGAGCAGGCGCGCCGCTACGCCGAGCTCGGCTACACCGTCCTCGCCTGCGACATGTTCGGCGACGGCGTCGCCGGCGACCGACAGCGGGTGATGGCGTGCCTCACGGCGATGCGCGACGACCCCGAGCTCCTCGTCCGTCGGGCCCAGACCGGGTTGACGGCCCTGTCTCAGTGCCCGGAAGCCGGCGCGGACCTGGCTGCCCTGGGCTTTTGCTTCGGTGGTATGGCGGCACTGGCGCTGGCGCGCTCGGGCGCGAACCTCGCCGGCGTCGTGAGCATTCACGGCAGCCTCGCAACCAGCAAGCCCGCGGAGCCCGGTGCCGTGGCGGCGAAGGTGCTCGTCTGCCACGGCGCACTGGACCCGCACGTCCCCACGGAGGACGTCTCCACCTTCACCGAAGAGATGACCCGCGCCGGCGCCGATTGGCAGCTGATCGTCTACGGCCGAGCGATGCACGGTTTCACCCACAAGCACGCGATCGCAGCCGCGATTCCGGGTGTCGCCTATGACGAGCTCGCCGACGAGCGCTCGTTCGCCGCCACCGGGGCGTTTCTGGCCGAATCGCTCACCTGAGGGGTCGAACTACAGAACTTGTTCAGATCGCCGAGCGCCCCGAGGACCTGGACCAGGCGGCGCAACGAAGACGCCGTACCCGCGTCGTGGCCACAACTTTCGTGCCATCCGGGAAAGGGACTGGGAGCGGCTGCGCCGTCGTCAACTACGCAGCGCGCCAGATGCAGCCGGCCTCGTTCGGTCGGGGGTGCGTTAGCGTGGGGCACGAGGACCTCCCGGGTGGTGCGGAACCTTCGACAAGCTCCACCTCACCCGGAGGTCCTCACCTATTTCAAGATCCGGGCCGTGTCACCAACGTCCATGGACAGAACACCTAGGCCAGGCTCATCGACCACCGGCGGCTGCGCGACCTGTGGTGGACCTGGTGCCGCACCCGCCGAGCCAAACAGAACCGGCGGCGTCCCGCCACCCGCAAAATCCGGCGACATCGGCGGCCATCCCCCCCAGCATGGCCGGTATGGAAGAGGTTGCAGTCATCGTCGCCCACAGCCAGCGCGCGACGCTGCGCGTCGGCGACGTGTTCCTGAAGGTCGACGGCGACCCGGCGCACGCCGACGTCGAGGTGCGGGCGATGGCCATGGCGCCGATACCGACCCCGGCGATCCTCTGGCGCGAGCCGCCCGTGCTCGCGATCGCCGCCGTGCCCGGCAAGGCGCTCGGCCTCCTCGGCGAACCGTCAGCCGCGTCGCCGGCGGCGTGGGCTGCGGCGGGTGCCGCCATACGGAGGCTGCACGATGCACCGTTGCCGCCGTGGCCGGGGCCCAGGCTCGACGACGTGGCGGCGGAGCTCGACAGCGAGTGCGCCTGGCTGCTCGCCAACGCCGTTCTGCCCGCCGAGGTGATCCGGCGCAACCGCGAGATCGCCGAGGCCGCGCTCCGGCCGTGGAAACCGGCGTTCATCCACGGCGACCTGCAGATCACCCACGTGTTCGTCGACGGCGACGAGGTCACCGGCGTCATCGACTGGTCCGAGGCCGCCCCCGGCGACGCCATGTTCGACCTCGCCACCTTGACGCTCGGGCACGAGGAACGCCTGGACGACCTGCTTGCCGGCTACGGCGCCGGCGCGGACCGGGACGTGATCCGCGCCTGGTGGTCACTGCGCAGCCTGGTGGCGTCGCACTGGCTGATCGAGCACGGCTTCGATCCGGACGCGCCGGGGTGCGAATTCGACGTGCTCAGATCCCGGATGCAGGAACCCTAGGGTCTGTATCAAAGCTGGGCCACGCCGCAGCCCGGCCTCAGCTTTGATACAGACCCTAGTGCGCATGCGGAGGGGGCGGCATGCGGCGGCAGCCTGGCCCCGGACTCAGTGCGCTTTGAGGACGAAGAAGATGAAGCAGAGGAACGATGCGCGGTCCACGAGATGTGGAGGCAGGAGTTCGCGCGGAGTCTCGGGAGAGATCGAGGGTTCGCTGATGACCGAGAGGCGGAAGCCCGCGTCGGTGAACGCATCCGTCATTGCGTGCAACGGCCGGTGCCAGTAGGTCAGCTTCGTGCTGTGCCCGTCGAACGCGTACTCGTCTGACCAGCGCGCAAGGGCGAAGTAGTCAGAGCCCGGGTTCACTGCCGTGTAGACGATCGGGTGGTTCACGGACAGAAGGAGGCGGCCGGCTGGCCTCAGGACTCGTCGCAGCTCAGCAAGGGGCGTAGCCCAGTCCTCCAGTTGGTGCAGGACCAGGGACACGACGACGTCGTCGAATGCACCAACGGCGAAGGGAAGCGGCTCGCTGAGGTCGGCCACCAGCAGCGTGGCGTCCTTCCCAGATGAGCACGCGCCCTCAGCTAGAAGCAGGCCGGTGATGTGGTCCATCGCCGACGACCGCTCGTGCGGGTCCAGATGCATCCAGACGGCCGTCAGAAGAATCAGGTTGAAGCGTTGTTCGGCCAGGGTGCCGGCAGCTTCGCCGTAGCCTGCGTTGTTGCTCATGAGCGCCATGCTGCTCTGTCCGTGCTGCGGTTGATGCTGTGGTTGTCGTGCGTGATCAGGCCGCGTTCAGCAGAGCCGGGAGTTTGCGCATGTCGTCGAAGACCATCGTGTCCGGGCCTTCCAGCCGGTGCGCGGGGGTCAATCCGCCCGCATAGCCGAGGCAGCGCATCCCAGCGGCGCGGGCCGCTTGGGCTCCGTAGTGGCTGTCCTCGACCACGACGCGCGCAGCGGGCGGGACACCCATCGCCGCCGCCGCGTGCAGGAACAGGTCGGGGGCGGGCTTGCCGTGCGCGACCTCAGTCGCGCTGAAGATGCGGCCCTCGAAGCGGGGATACAGGCCGGTGCGGCCCAGGGTGTGGCGCATCTTCTCGTGCGTACCGCTGGGCGCCACGCACGTCGGCTGCGTGATTTCATCGAGCGCGTCGTTGATCCCGTCGACGGCGGTCAGCTCGGCGTCGACCGCTTGGCGGTGTGCTGGGTCGAACCGGTCCGCCCAGGTGGCGGCCACTCCCTGTCCGAGGCGGGCCGCGATCTGTTCGCCGATGGACATGCTGGACCGGCCGATGAAGCGCTCGATGAATTCTGCCCCAGTCAATGGCCAACCCAGTTCCGCGCCCAGTGCAATGTTGACGCGGACCGCGATGCGCTCGCTGTCGACCAGCACCCCGTCGCAATCGAAGATGACAAGCCCGATCGGATTGATCATCCGGACAGGCTAGTTGAGTGGGTAGGGCGAACCTGGCGGCACCCACGCCTGGCCGGGCAACGGTCGTAGGTCAATGGAACAAGTAGCCGAGATGAGTGCGTTGCTGCCGAACGCGGGACGACGTATGCCGGTTCCGTGCGCTGCGATCAGCCGCCGGGGCAGCCATGGCCGCCGCTGATCGGAATACATTGAGTGACGCGGGGTGCTGGCTCCTGGTCCGCTGGCGTCCAGCCGATCAACGGTGCCGTGGCCGCGTTCCCGGCGATCGAGACAGCGAAGTAGATCAGCGCCATACCGGCCAGCGACCCAACGAAGTGGCGCGTCCAGTACCGGTCACGGATAAGTCGGGCGAGCAGCACCCCGGCCACCGGGAGCGCGAGGTTGAGCACCAGCGCAGCGACCAGGATGTTGTCGGTGGTCGCACCGAATGCCTGTGCCGCCGCACGGGTGGCCATGTAGGGCGATGACGTACGCCGAATCAACCCCACGATAAGCAGGAACGGCACGCCGTAGAGCCAGGCGATGAGCAGCACGCCGAGGCCAACCCGCTTCATCGCACACCTTGCCAGACCGCGCTGGCCACAGCCACCACGACAACACTGCCCAGCGCCGATAGGGTGCCGGTGAGGATCGAAGAGGGAATCCGGCGCGCGAGCAGAGCGGTGACCACCACCGTACTGAACAGCAGACCCGCGAGAATCGGGCCGCCGACGATCACCATCAGGCCGATTTCCTCTTGCGGCGTCAGGCAGCTGAACACCGCTGAGCAGTCCCGGTCCGGTGCCGCCGATATCCCTGACCTGCCGACGAGAAGCGCGGCGATCACGGTGGCGTACCACCCTAGCGCGACGAGAAGGCTCAACCCGAACGACGCTCGAGGCGGCGCATCCACATCATCCATGTCCAAGAAACTGCCACGGCGCGGGACCTGGCATATCGGGACTCATACTCATCTCCAACTGAGTACCCTCCGTCAAGGCGACTCCGGCGGCGTCGTCCCGATCTGCCGGTGAGCGGGGTACTCTCCGGCCCGGCGGGCGGTTTCAGCGGTGAGTAGCGGCGGCAGAGGGCAGACGCGTCATTCAGCCTCGAAGCCACCGTGTTCTCGGGCGAGGGAGAGCCACTGCAGCCAGCTGACCCACGTCGGGTCGGATTCCAGGGAAGCCCTTTGTTCTGGTGGCGCTTTCGCATACGCCGAGAGCGCCTCATCGATCTCGCGTGTGGTCACCAGCCATCGATCGTTCGACCGCAGCTTGAACGCGGGAATGCCAGTCTTTCCTGGTACGGTCTGCGACCGCCAGCGGAGGTCGGCCGCCTGCCGGTTCTGTTGCGTCTGTTCGTCGTCAGGATCGGCGGCCGGGGTCATGCAGTGTTGGGGCTCGGCCTCGTAGCCCATCCCGGTCAACTGCATGGTCTCGTTGATGTCCCGAAACTGGCGGTACGGGAACTCCGAGGGCCCTCGGCTGAGGAGACGGTAGAAGTGCTCCTCACAGTCCGGGTCATGGGCGCAGCTCTGCTGTGAATCCCGGCAGGAGATGAACTGATTTCGAGCTGTTGCGACGTCGGCCAGCTCCAGGTCGATTCCCACTCAGTGATGATCATTCGGTGTTGCCATATGCGCCAGCTGATTCCCGAGTCGGGCAGACCCCGCGACCTACCACCGCACCCACGGCGTCAGGTACTTCCACGGCTGCTACTCGAGCACGAGCTCAAGCGGACGGCGTGACCGGGGACCGCAGGCCGAGCCACTGCTCGGCGTCCCAGGCCTGGAACCGCTCTACCTCGGTGAACCCCAGCTGTGCCGCGAGGCGCATCGAGCCGACGTTGGCGGTTTGGGTGGTGAGCACCACCGGCTCGCCGGGAAGGACGCTGTCGAACCAGTCGAGTGCCGCCACGCACGCCTCGGCGGCGTACCCGAATCCCCACGCCCGCGGCAGAAACAGGTAACCGAGATCGGCCTTCCCCACGGCAGCCGGACGACGGTGCCCCGTTGCTCTCCTGAGCAGGATCTGGCCGATCAGCGCCCCGTCGAGATCAACGACGAAACTCCCGGGCCACCGCTCCGGCACCCCGGGCATCTCGCGCTCAAGCTCGTCACGCGGCCGGGGGCCGCCGAGGTAGGTGTGCACCTCTGGCGAGGCGAGCAGCTCGATGAACGCCGAACGGTCCCGGGCCTCGGACTCACGGAGCACGAGCCTCTCGGTCCGGATCGGCTCAGGCGGCCAGGCGACGGGGCCGAGCTCAGTCATGTCGGCCAGCTAATCAGCCGACTCGGCAGCGATCAAGTCGGCCGTCAGCTGAGAGGACCAGTCCGCGGTGACCCGCCAGGTGTCTTCACCGGTCCGAGCCATGTCCAGCCACGCAACATCGTTGCCGAGCGCATGTGGGGACCTTCCATCCTCACCTTCCGCACTCCGCCCTGGGCTCAAGATCCTTGGTACGGTCCCCGCCGCTGGAACCCCGCCGAGCGTCCCCCAGCACCCCGCCAACTCGGCGAACCCAGGTGGTCACAGCAATAGCCGACGTCAGGGCGGCCCGCGGCATGCTTCTCAGGGCCAACTGCCAGTGCGACATGTCGGCGCGTAGGCACGCCGACCACTCCGAATGGTGGCCGCGGGCGGTGCCCGGCGATCCGGGCAACCGGGACGCCAGCTGGCCCGGATAGGGTCACGAATGTGCAGCGCGGTGATGTGTGGTGGGCTCGCCTGGAGGAAGAAACCGCGGTCGTTGTCTTGTCCGGCATTGAAGAGGCGGAGCTCCGCGCGATCCGGATCGTCCGGCCGGCCACCGCTGCCGAGAAACGCGGGTTCGTGATTCTGTCCGGAGAAGAGGCTGCGGACGCCCAGGCGAGGGACCTCATCATCGCCGCGTCCGCGCCTGCTATCGGCGGGGTGGGCATCGAGATCGAGGTCGGGAGCCCCGAAGGCCTTCCATACGCGGGAGTCGTACGCATCGCGCTTCCTCGCGAGGGGCCCATCTTTTGCACGTGGCTGCTGACGCTGACCCCGGACCACCTCATCCGACCGATCGGCTCCCTATCGTCTGCGAAGCTTCGACACCTGGACAACGCCCTACGCCTGGCAGCCATCGAATGACACCTTTGACAGCAGGCGGCCCTCGCCAGTGACCGGCTGGGCGAGTTCCAGGCCCAGGCCGCCATCGCGACACTGCACGCCGACGCGCCCACCGCCGAGGAAGCCGACTGGGTGCAGATCGTCGAGTGGTACGACGAACTGACGCGCCTGACCGACTAGCCCGATCATCCGGCTCAACCGCGCGGTGGTCGGCGAGGCCGACGGACCGCGCGCCGGGCTGGCGGCGCTGGACGACGCACTGCCCCGCCACAGGGCGGTGGCGGCGTACCTCCACGAACGCGACGGCGACCTGGCGACGGCCGCACGGCTGTACGTCGAAGCGGCCCAGAAGGTTCCCCAACCTCGCCGAGCGCGACCACCTGACGCGCCAGGCCGCCCGGCTCAACGCCCGCCGCGTCGCTGACGGGTCCCGCTCCGACTTGCCCGCAGCCCTTGGTGCGGCCTGCACCAAAGCGGCCGACGCACAGTGAGTAGGCGCGCCGAGACCAGCTGGACAACCATCTCCGGCGAGGAAGCTCAGCGGCGACGACAGCGCACTGGAGGCGACTTCGCGAACGGGATGGCGACGCGGTGTTCCAGGCGCAGGTTGCCGAGGCTGGGCTGATGGGGGCTTTGTGCCAGCGGCCGTGGGCAGCACCCGTGGTGTCCCCAGACAGCCTGCGCCGGCCCGCTCCTCTGGGGTGGGCCGGCGCATGGGGTGAGGGTCAGTGGATGCGGCGGCGGCCGTAGGCGCCGGCGGCGATAGCGACACCGATCGCCGCGAAGACGACCTGGATGAGCAGTTCGATCCAGTCGATGCCACGGGTGTCCGCCACGCCGAGCGCCCGGGCGACGACCGTGCCGAGGAGCGCGGCGACCACACCGATGACGAGGGTGAGCCAGATCGGGATGTTCTGCCTGCCCGGTACGACCAGCCGGCCCAGTGCGCCGATGATCAGACCGATGATGATGGCGGTGAGGATGCCGGTAACTTCCATGAGAGCCGTCCCTTCAGAAGGGTTATCGTCGGCCCCGATCATTCTCCTATTCCGCAAGCGGCGAAACCACCCGACCGCTGAACTGGTCTGCGCGGCCACCTTCGGCAGGAACGTCGAGTCACAGGTCGTCGTGGTCGCGCCGTGAACTGCGGCTGGTCAGACGCTTGCCGAGAATTCTTCAGGGGCGTAGGAAGAACAGCACCGACCTTCCGCTCCGCCTCCCGCTTCCCCCTCCATCGGCTGCGTGCATCGGGCAACCGTCCACTCCTGCACCGTCTTCTAAGGAGATGCGTGTGACCATCCCCAGACGGCTCCGTCTCGCCGTATCCGTGTTGGTGACCGCCGGGGCTGTCCTGCTCGGTCCGGCCGCCGCCGCGGAGCCGCCCTCGGTGCCGCCGCAGCTGTCCGCGCACGGTGCCTGCGACCCGATCGACCCGACGGCGTGCCTGCTGCCGTTCCCGAACGACTACTTCACCGTGCCCGACCCGGCCAGTCCCACCGGCAGGCGGGTGCAGTTCGAGGCCTCCTCGATGCCGACCAACGTCCGCGGCGTGCCGATCGACCCGACCGAATGGAACCGGCAGGACGGGTTCAGCCCGGGCGAGCCGATCCTGGTGCACGTGCCCGGCCTCGATGTCAGGGCCACAGGCATCCCGCCGGTCACCGACATCGGTCGCTCGCTGGCGCCGGACGCGCCGATCGTGCTGCTCAACACCGCCACCGGCGAGCGCACGCCGTACTGGGCCGAGCTGGACGCGCATGCCACCGGTCAGCCCGACCAGCAGCTGCTGATCATCCGGCCGGCGGTGGCGCTGCGCGAGGCCACCCGGTACGTCGTCGGCCTGCGCGGCATGCGGAACAGCGCCGGGACCCCGATCCCGGCACCGGCCGCGTTCACGGCGTACGTCACCGGCGCCGGCGTCGACCCCTTCGACCCCCGCGTCCCGCAGATCAAGCGCATCCTCGCCGACCTGACCACCGCCGGGGTCAAGCGCGGCGACCTCTACCTGGCCTGGGACTTCACGGTGGCCAGCCGGCAGGGTCTGACCGGGCGGATGCTGGCGGTCCGGGACGACGCGTTCGCCGGCCTCGGCGCGGCGGCACCGTCGTTCACCGTCACCCAGGTCACCACCTACACACCGGAGCAGGACTCTCGAATCGCGCGGCAGGTGAGCGGCACCATCGGCGTACCGTCCTACCTGACCGGAAGCGGCGGGCCCGGTTCCCGGCTGCACTACGGCCCGGCCGACGGCGACGGGAGGGAGCCCACGACGTACGCCGTGCCCACGCCGTCCGGGGCGACGCTGCAGGCGGACTTCGTGTGCAACATCCCGCGCAGCGCCTCCGCCGCCAACCCGGCGCACCTGTCGCTCTACGGCCACGGCCTGCTGGGGAGGCCGACCGAGATCAACGCCGGCAACGTGAAGACCATGTCGGTCACGCACGACTTCACCTTCTGCGCGACCAGCTGGATCGGCATGGCCAACGCCGACGTCCCGTACGTGGCCGGCGCCTTCACCAACCTCAGCACCTTCCCTGCGGTGGTGGACCGGCTGCAGCAGAGCTTCCTGGACTTCCTCTTCCTCGGCCGGACGATGATCCACCCGGACGGCTTCGCCGCCGACCCGGCGTTCCAGGACGCCACCGGGCAGCCGCTGATCGACGTGCCGGGCGGGCTGCACTACGACGGCAACAGCCAGGGCGGCATCAACGGTGGTGCGCTCACCGCCATCGCCCAGGACTGGACCCGGTCGGTGCTCGGCGTGCCGGCGATGAACTACTCCACGCTGCTGCAGCGCAGCGTCGACTTCGCGCCGTTCCAGTCGATCATGGACGGGTACTACCCGGACAAGGTCGACCAGCAGCTGATCCTCGCCCTGCTGCAGATGCTGTGGGACCGGTCCGAGGCCAACGGGTACGCCCAGCACATGACCGACAACCCGTTGCCGGGCACTCCGGCGCACCAGGTGCTGATGCACGTGGCCTTCGGCGACCACCAGGTCTCCCCCGCCGCAGCCGAGGTCGAGGCGCGCACCATCGGCGCCCGCCTGCACACCCCGGCCCTCGCCGACGGCTGGTCACTGGACGTGGAGCCGTACTGGGGCATCGCGCCGATCCCGGCGTACCCGTATGCCGGTTCCGCGATCGTGATCTGGAACAGCGGTCAGGCGTACGCGCCACCGCCCACGAACCTCGCCCCGGCCGGACCCGAGTACGGCGCCGACCCGCACGAGTTCCCGCGCGCCCAGCCCGGGGCGCAGGAGCAGAAGGCGAGATTCCTGCTCACCGGCGAGATCATCGACGTCTGCGCGGGAGGGCCCTGCCCGTGATGCCGTGAGCGGCGTGCGACGCCGCAGACAGCCGCGGGGCCGTCGAGCAACGCCCGACGGCCCCGACGGATGTCTCAGTGGATCGCGACCGGCGTCGGAGGTTGCTGCTCCTGCGGGTGGTCTGCCAGGTGCGACGGCTGGCGCCGCCGGGGCAGCAACGTGGCCGGGATGAACGTGGCCAGCACGAGCGCGAACGCGACCCAGAAGGTGTGGGCGAAGGAGCTGGCCGCGAAGTCGAGGCCGCGCTCGATGAGCGACGGGGGCACCGGGAACTGCTGGGTGAGCGCCGGCTGCTGCTGCACGACGATGGCGAGCTGCGCCTCGGTGAGCTGCTCGCCGCCGGGAGCCGTCACGCCCGGGATCGGCTGCGAACCGTTGAGCTCGTTGGTGAGGATCACCGACATCACCGCGGCACCGATGGAGCCGCCGATCTGCTGCAGGATGTTGACCAGCGTGGAACCGCGGGCCACGTCCTGGGCGTGCAGAGTCCTCAGCGCCGAGGTCATCATCGGCATCATCGTGCCGCCCATGCCGAGGCCCATGACGAACAGCGAGCCGCAGAGCACCCAGTACGAGGTGTGGGGGTCGACCTGGGTGAACGTGAAGAACCCGGCCGCGATGAGCACCAGCGCGAACGGCACCGTCCGACCCACGGGCACCCGGTCGGCCAGCATGCCGGCGATCGGCATCGTCATCATCGCGCCGATGCCCTGTGGCGCCATGAGCAGGCCGGCGGTCAGCGTGGACTCGCCGCGGATCTGCAGGAAGTAGCTCGGGAACAGCAGGCCGGCACCCATGAACGCGATGATGAACACGAACAGGGTCACCGCCGCGATGGTGAGGTTGCGGTTCGCGAACAGCCGTAGATCGAGCAGGGGGTGCCGGGGCTTGAACGAGTAGGCGACGAAGGCGACCACGAGCGCGGCGCCGATCAGCATCGGCAGCCACACCTCGGTGTCGGCGAACGTGCCGGCTTCGGGCAGCGAGGAGACGCCGTAGAGGAACAGCGCGAGCCCCGGTGAGAGCATCAGCATGCCGAGGAAGTCGAACGACTCCGACGGCTCGGGGTTGTCCTTCGGCAGGGCCAGCAGCGCGTAGACCAGCGCGATGGCGCCGATCGGAAGGTTGATCAGGAAGATCCAGTGCCAACTGGCTCTGTCGATGAGCCAGCCGCCGAGGATCGGGCCACCGATCGGGCCGAGCAGCATCGGGATACCGAGGACGGCCATCAAGCGGCCCATCCGGCGCGGTCCGGCCGCCCGCGTCATGATCGTCATGCCCAGCGGCATGAGCATGCCGCCACCGAGGCCCTGAAGCACGCGGTAGCCGATCAGCTCGGTGATCGAGTCGGCGGTCGCGCACAGCCCGGATCCGATCGTGAACAGCGCCAGCGCGATCATGTAGAGGCGCTTCGTGCCGAACCGGTCGGCGGCCCACCCGCTGAGCGGAATCACCGTGGCCAGCGCCAGGGTGTAGCCGGTCATCGTCCACGCCACCCGGGCGTACGACGCGTCGAACTCGCGCTGGAACGTCGGGATCGCGACGCTGACGACCGTCACGTCGAGGATCGACATGATGGCACCGAGAACGACAACTCCCGCCACCTTGAGGACCGCGGCGTCGAGCTTGTCCGACGCCGCCGCAGGTTGCTTGGTCACAAACAGTCTCCCTGTGCTCGATCAGGCTTGAGGGGGTGGCTGCAGCGCGCCGGTCCGGCGCGGGAGGTCCCGTGGGGGGCGGACGTCCGGAGGCAGACTATCCAGCAGCACCGACAGTTGGCGCTCGGATTACCGACACCGGCCGGGGTCCACGGCACCGGCCATCGCCGGCCCGCCACCCGCAGGACGCCGCCGCGGCCGAAAGCGGACAGGTGAGCGCCACTCCCCCACGTCCTCCCACCCGCGCGGCCCACACGTCGCGCAGCCAGAGCCCGACCGGCAACAGACGCCCAGGTCAGTGGGCCACCCGGGCAACGCGTACGCGTCCGGGCAGACGGTGAACGCCCGCGAGCGACCGGCGCACGGCATCGGCGGCGGTGGACCCCTTCCGCGAGGGTCCGCAGCCGTCGTGGCGATCATCAGGTCCGGACAGGATGGATAGTTGGTGGCGGACGTCACGCCAGGCCACGCTGCGGCGAGAGCCGAGGCGACAGCCACTCACCGTACGGAGCGGCAGATCCGGGCTGCATCCGACGAGCCGAGTACCTGATGATGGTCTGATGACGAGCGTAAATCTTGACGGTGGGCGCGGTTCGTCGCTACGGCTGGCGGCGACCGGTGCGGTGGTGTTCGCCCTGCTGTTCGTGCTCCACCACGTCCTCCAGGGCACCGGGCCGGCCAGCTCGTCGGCGGCCGATGTCGCCGCGTACAACGTCGCGCACCGCGGTGCCCTGCTGGGCAGTGAGGTCGCGCTCGGACTCGGTCTGCTGGCGTTCATCGCCTTCCTCGCCCCGTTCGTGGTGGTCATCTGGCGGGCAGGGCACGAGACGGCGGCCGTCGCCGTGCTGGTGTCCGGCACCGTCTTCCTCGCCCTGGGATTCATGTCCACCGCGGCGGAGACCGCCCTGGTCGGTGTCGCCGACAGCAACGAGCCCGGCGCGGTCGACGCGCTGAATCAGCTGCAGGGCCGCACGCCCGTCGTCTGGGCGGTTACCGCACTGGCCGCGACGGTCTCCGTGGTGGTCCTGCGCAGCGGCCTGCTGTGGCGCCGGCTGGGGATCGGCGGGCTGCTCCTTACGGGAGTCTTCCTGCTGGCGTCGATCTCCAACCTTGTCGGGCGCGACGTCGAGGGCGGCTACTCACTCGTCGGGGTGGGGCTGTTCATCGCGTGGATGCTGGCACTGTCCGCCGGGTTGTGGGGCGCCAGGTCAACCAGCGCCACAGGCCCTGCTGCCTAGCACGGCCGGCAGGTCACCGGGTCATCATCTAGGCTCTCCGACCACTACGGGGAGGAAGATCCACATGTGGCCGTTCAGGAAGCGCCGGCAGCCGACCGGTCTCGTCATCGACCCAGCTCAGGGTGACCCGCAGGCGCGGGCGCTCATCGAGGCGCTGGGTGCGCGGGACTGGCGTACGGCTCGGGACATCCTCAGCGCCACGACCGATCCGGACGCGCGTGCCTACCTGATGGAGGTCGCGGCGAACGTCGACGGCGTACAGGACTGGGTCGGCGAATGGATCGACGCCGAACCGGATTCGACGCTTCCGGTCCTGGTCCGCGGCTGCCACGCGGTGTTCTGGGCGTGGGAGGCCCGGGGCGCGAAGCGTGCCCAGTACACCAGCCAGGACCAGTTCCGCGAGTTCGCCCGCCGGCTCCGGATCGCGGAGAACCTGCTCGACGAGGTCGTCGACCGGGACCCGGACGACGTGACCGCCCGGACGTGGCTGGTCACTTCCGCTCGGGGTCGCCAGGTCAGCCGTGAGGAGGCAGACGCCCGCTTCGACGAGGTGGTGAAGCGGCATCCCACGCATGTCGTCGCGCACGAGCAGCGGCTGCAGTACCTGTGCGCCAAATGGTCCGGCAGCGACGAGCAGATGTTCGCGTTCGCCCGGGAGGCCACGGCGGCCGCGCCGGGCGGCAGCCTGTTGCCGGAACTGCTGGCCGTCGCCCACATCGAGAAGTGGCTGTCGCTGCCGCGCGGGGAGGACGACGAGTACATCAGCTCCCCGGAGGTGCGCGCGGACCTGCTGGCCGCCGTGGAGAAGTCACTGTTCCACCCGGGCTTCACGGCCCGCTTCGGCTGGCTCCCCCGGGCGAACACGTTCGCGATGGGCCTGGAGAAGGCCGGCGAGTTCGAGGCCGCCGCGCGGATCTTCGACCTGATCGGTGACCGGGTCACCGAGTGGCCGTGGGCCTACTGCGGCGATCCCGTCACGGCGTTCACGGCCGGTCGGGAGTGGGTGTACGAGAACCGCGACTGACCCCGGGTCGGGCCCGGTCCGCCGCTCCGGGCTCGTACGCGGGGGCTCCGGGCCTCAGAGGTTGAGCGGCCCCGGTTGCGTGGCGAGCTCCTGGAATCGCTCACGCGGGTTGGGCACCAGCCGCCGGGCCGACAGGTCGAGCAGCCCGCCCACCCCGGTCAGCGTCGCGACCTGGGTGCCGTCGGGGCGGGTGTAGTCCTGGACGATCTGGAAGGTCTTGCCCTCGCCCCAGCGGAACTCGCAGGACACGTCCACCTCGTCCCCGCCGCGCAGCTCGCGCAGGTACTTCAGGGTCACCTCCAGGGCGACGGGGCCCACTCCACTGGCGATGAGCCGGTCCTGCGCGATGCCGGCGGCGCGCAGGCACTCCCATCGGGCGTGCTCACCGTATTGCAGATAGACCGCCTGGTTGAGGTGGCCCTGGGTGTCGAGCTCGTAGCCGCGGACGGTGACGCGCACCCGGAACGGATCTCCCATGTCGTGGAGCCTAACGGTGGGTACGACACCGGCCGGTACGTGGTGGACGGGCACTTGACGGCGCCCGCCGCAGGTCAGGCCGGGGGCGGGCGGGCCGGACGGTCCGTGGCATGTGAGGATGCGGCGCATGCGTGCGGTGATCTTCGACGAGTTCGGTGCCCGACCCGAGGTGCGCGAGGTGCCGGACCCGGTGCCGCCGCCCGGGGGCGCGGTCATCCGGGTCGAGGCGACCGGGTTGTGCCGCAGCGACTGGCACGGTTGGCAGGGGCACGATCCGGACATCCGCCCGCCCCACGTCCCCGGGCACGAGTTCGCCGGGGTGGTCACGGCGGTCGGTGCCGGCGTCACCGGCTGGCGGCCCGGCGACCGGGTCACCGCCCCGTTCGTCTGCGCCTGTGGGCGGTGCCCGGCCTGTCTCGCGGGCGACCAGCAGGTCTGCGAGCGGCAGACCCAGCCGGGCTTCACCCACTGGGGCTCGTTCGCGGAGTACGTGGCGGTGCAGAACGCCGACGTGAACCTCGTCCGACTGCCGGACGACCTCGACCATCCCGCTGCGGCGGCGCTCGGCTGCCGCTTCGCCACGGCGTTCCGGGCTGTGGTCCGCCAGGGGCGGGTCGCCGCCGGTGAGTGGGTGGCGGTGTACGGCTGCGGAGGAGTGGGGCTGTCCGCGGTGATGATCGCGGCGGCGTGCGGCGCCCACGTGGTGGCGGTCGACGTGGCCCCCGGCGCACTGGAGCTGGCCAGAAGCTGCGGGGCCGCGGTCTGTCTGGACGGCAGCGCCCTCACCGGACCGGGCGCGGTGGCCGCGGCGGTCCGGGAGGTGACCGGCGGCGGTGCCCACCTGTCGCTCGACGCGCTGGGCAGTCATGCCACCTGCGCCGCCTCGATCGAGAGCCTGCGCCGCCGCGGACGGCACGTGCAGGTCGGACTCCTCCCCGCCGCGCAGGGCCGCCCGGCCCTGCCGATGGAGCTCGTGATCGCGTACGAGCTGGAGCTGCGCGGCAGCCACGGCATGCCGGCGCACGCGTATCCGGAGCTGCTCCGGCTGGTCACCGCCGGGGTACTGCGCCCCGCCGAGCTGATCACCCGCACGATCGGCCTCGACGAGGTTCCCGACGCGTTGACCGCGATGGATCGGCCCGGTCGCGGCGGAATGTGCTTGATCCGCCCGCGCTGAACTCACGGGCCTCACCATCACCGGCCTTGTCGCCACGCCCGCCGTCTCGATGGCGGAGCCCGGCACGACCGCCGCGCCGCCGGACGGCGACTTCCAGAAGGTCACCCTCAACGACAACCCTGGCGAGCCGATGGACCTCGCCGTGCTGCCGGACAGCCGGGTGCTGCACGTGACCCGTGCCGGTGAGGTCCGGCTGCACGACCCGGCAACCGGCCGTAACACGATCGCCGCCACCCTGGACGTCTACCGGCACGACGAAGAGGGCCTGCAGAACGTCGCGATCGACCCCAACTTCGGCAGGGCCGGCAACAACTGGATCTACCTGTACTACTCGACGCCGATGGACACCCCGCTCGACGACCCGGCGACCCCGAACGTCAACGAGGGCGACGCGCCGGCCTGGGGCACCGCTGAGGACTTCGCGCCGTTCAAGGGGGTCATCCGGCTCTCCCGGTTCCGGCTCGTCAAGGACAAGCTGGACCTCGCCACCGAACAGCAGATCCTCGCGAGTTCACCATCGACCTCGGCGGCGGCAAGCGACCCTGGGACGTGCTGACCGCGGAGCCCGATCCGAAGCTCGTACACCTGGAGGTCGACCTCTACTGGGCCGTCACCGGCGGCATCAACTCCGGCGACGGCGTGGCCGAACCCGAGGGCTTCGCGCTGGACGTCATCCGCACCGCGCCGCAGCAGGTCCTGCAGTACCACGTCAAGGACCGGCACGAGTCCAACTGCGCAAGCTGCGGTTCTGAACCACTCGGTAGGAGTTGACGGCCACCAGGGCCGGCGTCTGGTCCGTGGAGACGGGCCAGAACCGCCGGCCCTGGTGCCCGTCAGCCACCATGTGCTGCCGCCGGCTAGAGGAGCCGGCCGAGCGGAGTCCGCTCGATGACCAACCAGCCGAGCCAGAAGCAGGCCGGAACGGCCAGCGCCCCCACCAGCGGGGCTTTGGCCTCGGCCGGCAGGGCCAGCGGGCGGGCCGCGATCGCCAGGGTCAGCAGGACGGGTCCCTGCACGACGAATGCCGCGTACGCGGCGCGGCCGCAGGCCGCCGAGAGCCGACCCCCGTGCACCAGGCGGCGTTGTGCCGTGCCGAGCGCCCACACCGATCCGGCGACGACCAGGCACGCCTCGACGGAGGCGAGCAGCAGCGCCTGCCAGTGCCAGCCGCCGAGGAACGGGGTGGCGGCCTCGGTCAGACTCGACACACCCAGCGCGACAGCCAGCACCGGTACGGCGGCCAGCGTGGCCGCCACCGCGATCCCGCAGCCGTGCCGGACGCTCTCCGGCACGTTGCCGGTCCACCCGTGCCGGGCCGCGACGACGCCCGAGCCGAACATCCCCACGCACTGCGGCCATTGCCACAGGTGCAGGTCGAGGATCTGGGTGCTCCGGGCGGGGAACCACAGGCGGATCACGAACGAGGCGACAGCGACGGTGACGGCGAGCGCGACCAGCTGACGACCGCCGAACCGTCCGGGGTGGGGTCGAGGGTCCCGACCCAGCCGGGTGGCGACCCAGCGCCAGGTCGCGTACGCGAGGGAGAAGTACAACAGCACCTCGGCGAACCACAGCGGGCCGGAATCCAGGAACGGCTTCCGGTGCGTGAAGGCCCACCAGTAGGACACGCGGTAGCCGGCCGAGCGGTAGGCGGCCCACATGAACAGCGGCCAGAGCAGTCCCATGAAAACCAGGAACGGCACCCCGAGCCGCAGGATCCGCTCGCCCGCGAACCGTGCCGGCCCCTTGCGGGCGATGGCGGCGGGCGAGAACAGCCCGGCCAGGAAGAAGAAGATGCCGACGACGAAGAGCGCCGACGGGCCGATCAGGACGGCCAGCACCAACTCCGACCGGCGGTCGAACGTGACCTCGTTGACCTCGTCGTAGGGCCAGCCGCCGATCGCCGAATAGCCCACCAGGGCATGCCCGGCGATGATCCACGCCACCATGGCGGCCTTGAGGTTGTCTATCGCAGGCAGGCGCTGCAATCGCCGGCCCTGGACGGCCGTGGACATATGCGAATTCTCCCCCGCACGGGCCCGCAAATCGATGGGGCCCACGGCCCAAAAGACTGCCCGGATGACCGCTGCACAAGCGGGGACGTCCCGGCGCGGTCCTGCGATGGGTGCACCGTCATTCAGTGCGGCGGTGGCGACGATGCGCCGAATCCAGTGTCCAGATCCGGCTGATCCGGTACCGGTGGGGGTGCCTGCCCGCCCTCGGCGAGGCGGCTGTGGCGCCGGCCGTAGAGGAAGTAGACGATCAACCCCAGCACCATCCAGACGACGAACCGCACCCAGGTCTGAACGGTGAGGAACAGCATCAGTACGACGCAGGCAACCACCGCGAGCACCGGTATCACCGGCCCCCCCGGGACGCGGAAGCCGCGTGGCAGGTCTGGTCTGGTCCGGCGCAACAGGATGACCGCCGTCGCGACGAGGGCGAACGCGAACAGGGTGCCGATGTTGACGAGCTCAGCGAGCTCCTCCAGCGGGATGAACCCGGCGAGCAGGGCCACCACGACGCCCACGATGACGGTGATCCGGTGCGGGGTGCCGAACCGCGGATGCACCCGGCTCAACCAGCGCGGCAGCAGCCCGTCACGGCTCATGGCGAACGCGACCCGGCTCTGTCCGAGCATCAGGATCATGACCACGGTGGTCAGCCCGGCGAGGGCGCCGACCGTGATCAGGTTGGCGATGAACGGCTGCCCGACATCCCGGAACGCCGAGGCCAGCGGCGCCTTCGTGTCCAGCTCGGTGTAGTTCTGCATGCCCACCACCACCAGCGAGACGGCGACGTACAGCGCGGTGCAGATCGCCAGCGACGCGAGGATCCCGCGCGGCACGTCGCGCTGGGGCACCCGGGTCTCTTCCGCTGCGGTGGCCACGATGTCGAAGCCGATGAACGCGAAGAACACCAACGCACCCGCAGCGAAGATGCCGCTGATCCCGAAGTTGGCCGGTGCCTGCCCGAAGACGGCCTCCAGCAGGGTCGCGTCAGCGCCGGCACCGCCTGACGCCGGCTCGGCCGGGGGGACGAACGGCGTGTAGTTGCCGCGTTTGACGAAGAACAGCCCGGCGACGATCACGAAGAGGACCACCGCCACCTTGATGGTGACCACCACGGCGTTCAGCCGCGACGAGATCTTGATGCCGGCGACCAGGACCGCGGTGAGGATCAGCACGATCAGCGTGGCGGGCAGGTTGAACACTCCACCCTCGCCTCCGCTGATGGCGGGCGGCAGCGTCACTCCGAGGGTCTCCAGGAGCACCGCGAAGTACTGCGACCAGCCCACCGCCACCGTCGCGCCGGCGAGGACGAACTCCAGGATGAGGTCCCAACCGATGATCCACGCGATCAGCTCGCCGAGCGCCGCGTACGAAAAGGTGTAGGCGCTGCCGGCGACCGGCACGGTGGATGCGAACTCGGCATAGCACAGCGCTGCCAGCGCGCAGGCGACACCGGCCACGACGAAGGAGAGCGCGACCGCCGGCCCGGCGGTCTGGTTCGCGGCCACCCCAGTCAGCACGAAGATGCCGGTGCCGATGATGACCCCGATGCCGAACACGGTGAGATCCAGGCCGGTCAGATCCTTGCGGAGCCGGTGCTCCGGCTGTTCCGTGTCGCGGATCGACTGCTCGACCGACTTCCGGCGCAAGAGGCTCACGACCGGCTCACCTCACCGTCTCAGACCGACCTGATGGTGCCCGGCTGACGACTGACCGGAATCAGCACAGGTAAACCAGGTGACCGTCCGCTGGATCCGACCCGGCGACCGGACAGGATCTCCGCCCCGGCGGCGGGCCGGGCCTCGAAATTGACGTGCGCCTCGTGGCTCGGCGCTCTAGGTTCCCGCCGTGACCCTCGACATCGTGAGCCTGGCGGACCGCCCCGACCTGGCGCCCCTCCTCGACGAGGACTTCGACGGGGCGTGGCCGCAGTTCATGCTCTGGGACCCGATGGGCGGCGTGTACTACAACGTCGCCCACGACCTGTATCCGGAGTTCGTGTTCGCCGCCGTCGACTCCCGTGAGCCGGGACGCGCCGTCGCCCGGGCGTACGCCGTGCCGTTGCGGTGGACGGAGCCGGAGCTGCCGGACGGCGGCTGGGATCGCGTGATCCAGCGGGCGGCGATCACCCGCCTCACCGGCGCCACCCCCACCATCGTCTCCGCGATCGAGATCTGCATCCGACCCGACCGGCGCGGGAGCGGCCTGTCCACGCTGATGCTCACCGCCATGCGCGAGGCGGTCGCGAAGCGGGGTTACGACACGCTCGTCGCGCCGGTCCGCCCGAGTGGCAAGCACACCGCGCCCGACCTGCCGATGACCGAGTACGTGACGCGGGTCCGCGCGGACGGCCTGCCGGTCGACCCCTGGCTGCGGGTACACGTCCGCGCCGGCGGCCGCATCGAACGCGTCGCCCCGCGGTCGATGACCATCACCGGGACGCTCGCCGACTGGCGCCGCTGGACCGGCTTGCCGTTCGACACCAGCGGACCGGTGCAGGTGCCGGGGGCGCTCGTGCCGGTGCTCTGCGACGTGGCGCACGACCACGCCGCCTACGTCGAGCCCAACGTCTGGGTCCGGCACCGGCTGTAGCGACCACGAGAGCAGTCCACGCCGAGTCGCTGGCCGGCCACGTTCCTACGGTCGGATGTCCAGGGCGCCGATCAGGCCGTCCCGCATGGTGAAGCGGTGGCGCAGCCGGACCGGGCTGCCCGGAAAGGCGCCCGAGACGAGGGTGGTCACCACGAAGTTCCCGCCGGCCTCCTCCTCCACCGACTCCGGCACGGCCTTGTAGTCGTGGTCGGCCATGGTCCGCTCGCGCCAGGCTCGGATCGCCGCCGGGCCGTCGTACGTCCGGTCCCCGTCGGCGACGATCGCGTCGTCGGTGAAGCAGGAGACGAAGGCGTCGATGTCGTTCTCGCCGATCACCCGGTAGTAGCGGGCGACCACGTCGGGAAGGGTGACGGTCATCGGGATCTCCTCAGCGTGCCGCTGCGACTCGTTGTCGAGCGCGCGCTTACCCCGGGAGGCCCCGGATCAACTCGGACGCGGACACCCGAGCCGCCAAAGCGACCGGAAACACGGCAGCCACGTTGACGCGAGGTCCGCATGGCCGGAGCCGACGTGGGTAGCCGCAGGACATGAACGGCACGGTGGTACATCTGCACGGCGGGCCGCTCGACGGCACGACCCAGCAGCTGGACAGGCCTGACGAACTCGTGGAATTCACCCACTCAGCGCCCGACGGCACCTGGTACGTGGAGTACCGCCGGGAACGCCGCACCGACGACGGATGGCACTACGGGGCCACCGGCGGGATGGAGAAACAGGATGAGGAGTGAGCCCTTCACCTCACCGTGAACAGGACACCCGACGGCCGTTCAGGAGGACCGCGTGGTCACCAGGTAGTCGTCGGCGTCGGGACTCCACTGCAGGTGCACCACGCCGCTGGTGGCGGCTGCCTTGCAGAACTGAAGGAAGCTGCGGTAACCGAGCTTCTTCTCGCTGAAGTCCGGCCGCACCCGCCGAAGCTGGTTCTTCAGGCCGGACAGGGGCGCCTCGCCGTGGTCGCCGGCCAGCTCCGCGACCACGCTGCGCAGGAGTCCGAACGCGACTTCCCGGTCGCCGTGTTCGGGCAGGGACACCTCGGGGTCACCCTTGGCGGGTCCCTCGGCCAGCTCGATCACGTTGTGCCCGGCGAGGTGCCGCAGGAGTTCGCCGAAGGCGCGGAACCCGTAGTCCGACTCGCTGAAGGTGGGATCCTTCCGCAGCAGCGTGCGCTTCAGAGTGGAAGCGGTCACCTCGCCGCTGGAGCTGCCCTGCAGGCCGGCCACGGTCTGGGCGACGAGCACCGCCAGCGTGTCGACGTCGCGTACCTGTTCCTCGACCTCGGGTTGCGGCTCCTGCTCCACCTGCTGCGGCTCCGGCGCGGGCAGCCGGGCGGGGCGGCCACGTCGGGCGCGCGTCGGGGCGAGGTCGAGTCCCTCCAGGCGGTCGTAGTACAGAAACTCGTCGCACGCCGGCGGGAGCAGCGCGGACGTGGACTTCTCGACACCGACGCCGATGACGCGCTTGTTGAGCTCGCGAAGCTTGTGCACCAGCGGAGTGAAGTCGCTGTCGCCGGTGCAGATCACGAACGTGGAGATGTACTCGCGCTCGAAGGCCAGCTCCACCGCGTCGACCGCCATCTTGATGTCGGCGGCGTTCTTGCGGGAGGCGCCCATGCGCTGCGGTATCTCGATGAGTTCGACGTGCGAGCGGGTGAGCATCCGACGGTCCTCGTCGAAGTAGGACCAGTCGGCGTACGCGCGCCGCACGACCACCCGGCCCCGCTCGGCGAGGGCATCGGCGACGGGGCGGAAGTCGAAGCCCATGCCGCCGAGGTGGTCGCGCGCCCCCAGCGCGAGATTCTCGTAGTCGAGGAACAGGGCGATGCGGTCTTCTTGATCCACGCCCGCCACCCTACGCCCGGTCCGCCTCAGCCACCGATGACTCGGCCGGCCCGGCGGCCCGTCAGGTGTGGTCCTCGGCGATCGAGTTGCCGCCGTCGACGATGATCAGCTGGCCGGTGACATAGCTGGCGTCCGGTGCGGCCAGGAACGCGACCACGGCCGCAATCTCCTCCGGAGTACCGGACCGGCCGACGGGCGTTCGCCGGCCCGCGGCCAGCTCCTGCTCCGTGGCCGAACCGGTGGCGATCCAGCCCGGGGCCACCGCGTTGACGGTGACGCCACGCGACGCCGTCTCGATCGCCAGGGCGCGGGTGAGCCCGACCATCGCCGCCTTGGCCGCGTGGTACGCCGCGTCGTTCGGGTACGCCGACACCGGGCCGGAGGTGGACGCGACGTTCACGATCCGCCCGTACCCGGCGTCGCGCATTCCCGGGAGGGCGGCGCGGGTCACGTAGAAGGCGGTGGAGACGTTGCGGTGCAGGCCGCGCGCCCACTGCTCGTCGCTCATCGCGGTGGTGGCGACCAGGCCCTCCGGGCTACTGACGGAGGTCATCCCGGCGTTGTTCACCAGGATCGTCACGGGGCCGTGAGCGGCGGCCGCCGCCCCGACCAGCGCCGCCGCCTGGGCGGGGTCGGTGAGGTCGGCGACGTGGCCGGTGGCGGAGATACCTTCGGCCTCGAGCTCGGCGGCTCGGCGGTGCACCCGGTCGGTGGTCGACGTCAGCGCCACGCGCGCGCCGAGGCGCCCGAGCCGCCGCGCGCAGGCGAAGCCGATACCACTGCTGCTCCCGCTGCCGGTGATGAGCGCGACCTGTCCCGCCAGGGGCTGCGCGCCGCTCACGCGAGGAGTTCCGCGACGGCCGCGGCGAACACCTGGGAGTGGTGGTCCACGTCCGCGGCGGTCGTCGCGGGCGACATCAACGCCATGTTGTGGAACGGCGTGAGCAGCACCCCCGGTTGGCCAGGTACAGGTGCAGGTAGTCCTCCAGGTCCGCGTCGGCCGCCCGCGCCGACGAGGTGCCGTCGCGAGGCGCCGGGCGGACGAACCGGTACTCGGCCCGGGCGCCAAGCTGGCTGATCGACCACGGCAGGTCGTGCGCCTTGATGACCTTCGTGACCGCGTCGGTGAACCGGGTCGCGAGTGCCGTCATCTGGGCGAACGCGGCGTCGGTCAGCACGTGTTCGAGGGTGGCTCGCGCGGCGGCGACCGACAGGGCGTTGCCGGCCAGGGTCCCCCCTACCCCGCCCATGTCGACCAGGTCGAGGTCGTCGCGGCCGAGGATCGCGTCGGCCAGCTCCGCGGAGAGGCCGTACGCGCCGATGGGTACGCCGCCGCCGATGGCCTTGCCGATGGTGAGGATGTCCGGGGTCAGGTCCCAGGCGCTCGTGCAGCCACCCGCACCGGCGGAGAAGGTGTGCGTCTCGTCGTTGATCAGCAGGGTGCCGTGCTGGCGGGTCAGCCGACGCACGGCCTCCAGGTAGCCCGGCTCGGGCAGCACGATGCCGATGTTGGTCAGCGCCGGCTCCATGAGGACGGCGGCGACGTCGCCGTGGGCGAGTTGCCGCTCCAGGCCCTCGACGTCGTTGAACTCCGCCACCCGACTGGTCAGCGTCACGTCGCACGGTGCGCCCACGTTGCCCGGCCGGCTGGCGCCCTCGCCGTCCTCCCCCACCACGATCAGCGACTCGTCCACGCTGCCGTGGTAGCAGTAGCTGTTGACGAGGATCTTCGGCCGGCCGGTGACGGCGCGCGCCAGCCGGATCGCCCACCGGTTGGCGTCGGTGGCGGTCAGCGAGAAGCTCCACCTGGGCAGACCGAACCGGCGGGTCAGCTCGGCGCCGACCCACTCGGCGTCCTCGGTCGGCATCATCGCCGTCGCGCCACCGAGCGTGCCGAGTCGCCGGGTCACCGCCTCCGTCACCGCGGCCGGACTGTGTCCCGCCATCGCGCCGGTGTCGCCCAGGCACAGGTCGACGTAGTCATGGCCGTCGAGGTCCACCACGTGACTACCGCGGGCGGAGTCCAGGTACAGCGGGAAACCGGCGGCCTGCTTGTTCATCCACGTCATCGGCACCCGGCCGAACAGGTGCTCCGCCTGCGCGTACGCCGCGGCCGACCGCGGGTTGCGCCGCACATAGCTGTCGCGCTCGCGGTCCAGCAGGGAGGTGAGCCGGCGGCGGTCCATGGGTCCTCCAGGAGGCAGCGGAAAAAGGGCGTGGCCAGACGATGGAGCCGGAATCTATCGGATTGTCAGCGCCGTTGACAATGGCGGTGACAGAGTGCTTCGGTGAGGCCGACCGCCGCGCGAACCCGGGAGGGGGCCCGCGCGGGGCGATGTGATGTGCTGGCACCACGGCGACCACGACGAGGGGGACGGAGTGGCGATGGCGAAGCAACCCGATGCCGGGCCGGAAGCCTCCCCGGACCCCTTGTCCGGGCCCGCTCGCCCGTCACCGGGGAGGAAGCGGGCCAGCCTCTCCCGGGACGTCATCCTGGAGACGGCCATGCGCCTGGCCGACAGCGAGGGGACGACCTTCCTGACGCTCACCCGGCTGGGACGCGCGCTCGGCGCCGACCCCACCGCGCTCTACCGGCACTTCCGCAACAAGGACGAGCTCCTGCTGGCCATGGGTGACCAACTCATGGCCGACGCGGTCGCCGGGACCGAGGCCGGCACGAGCTGGCTGGACACTCTGCGCAGCGCCGCCTGGTCCATCCGGCGGGCCTACCTCGCCCGTCCGGCGCTCGGGGCCCAGTCCGCCGCCCGCTTCACCGGCGGCGAGGCCGAGAGGCGGCTCGTCGACACGCTCACCGCCGAGTTGACGAAGGCGGGGCTCGAACCCGAAACAGCCGCCCGTCACTGCCGGGCCTTCGCCGAGGTCGTCCTCGGGCACGTCGGCATCACCGCGACCCTGCTCAGCCTCTCCCCCGAGCAACAGGAGCGGGACGTCGCGCTCGGCCTGCGGGTCTACGGCGATCCCGCGCGGCGCCCCGCGACAGCGCGGACGCAGACGGCCACCGCCCTCGAGGACGAGAACGAGGTGTTCCGCACAGTCCTGGAGACCTACCTCGAAGGGCTGCGGTCCACCATTTCGGCAGCGTCGCCTGGCCGCTGAGCGAACGCGCAGGACAGGTGCCGAGCGGCTGCCCTCGCACCGGCTCGTGTCGTGACTCTCATCGCCGGTGGGATGAGCATGGGAATGGTTCGCACAGGCAACTAGTTGGTCTCGGGGGTCCACCCCGTTCAGCTGAGGAGAGGCCTGCATGGCGACCACACCGGCAACCGGCACCCAGGCGAGCACGCCGAAAGGCGGCACCCGAACCGGGGTCGGCTTCCGGTCGGAGCGTGGGCCGGTCCTCGCCGCGATCATGCTCAGCACCGGCCTGGTCGCCCTCGACTCCACCATCATCGCGACCGCGGTACCGGCCGTTGTGCGCGACCTGGGCGGCTTCTCCCAGTTCCCCTGGCTGTTCTCGATCTACCTGCTCGCGCAGGCGGTGACCGTGCCGCTCTACGGCACGTTCGCCGACTCGCTGGGCCGCAAGCCCGTGATGTTCTTCGGTATCGCGATGTTCCTGCTCGGCTCGGTCCTGTGCGGGGTCGCCTGGAGCATGCCCGTACTGATCATCGCGCGCGCCCTGCAGGGCATCGGTGCGGGCGCCGTCCAGCCCATCAGCATGACGATGGTCGGTGACCTCTACACCGTCGAGGAACGCGCCCGGGTGCAGGGATATCTGGCGAGTGTGTGGGGAATCGCCTCGGTGCTCGGCCCCACCCTCGGCGGGGTCTTCTCCGACTACCTCTCGTGGCGGTGGATCTTCTTCATCAACCTGCCACTCGGGGCGGTCGCGGCATGGGTGCTGGCCCGGCACTTCGCCGAACGGGTGGCCCGCCGTACGCACCGGGTGGACTACGCCGGCACCGCGCTCCTCACCGGCGGCCTGTCGCTGATCATCCTCGGGCTCCTCGAAGGCGGCGAGGCCTGGCCCTGGGCCTCGATCCAGACTCTCGTGATCTTCGTGGTGGGCGCTGTCCTGCTCATCACGTTCGTACTCGTCGAACGTCGCGCGGCCGAACCGGTGCTGCCCTTGTGGGTGTTCGGCCGGCGGATTCTCGCCGGAGGCAACCTCGCCGCGCTGGTCGTCGGCGCCGTGACGATCGGGCTGAGCTCGTACCTGCCGACCTACGCCCAGGGCGTGCTCGGTACCAGTGCCCTGGTGGCCGGGTTCGCGCTGGCGGCGCTCACAGTGGGCTGGCCGATCGCGGCCACCCTGTCCGGGCGCATCTACCTGAGGATCGGCTTCCGGCAGACCGCGCTCATCGGCAGCGTGTTCGTCATCGCCGGCGCGGCGCTGATCTCCATGCTGACCGTGCACTCCTCGGTATGGGCGACCGCGGGGGCCGCCTTCGTCGTCGGCGTCGGGCTCGGCCTGTCCGCCAGTCCGACCCTGGTCGCCGTGCAGTCGGTGGTCGGCTGGGAGCGCCGAGGCGTGGTGACCGGAACGAACATGTTCAGCCGCTCGCTGGGCAGCGCCGTCGGCGCCGCGATCTTCGGTGCGATCGCCAACGCCACCCTGGCCGCCCGGTTCGCCAGCCCGCCCGCCGAGGTCGCCGGGCGGATGCCCCGCGACGCGGACACCAGCAGTCTCCTGGTGGGCGGACATGCCACGGAACCGGTGGTGGCCGAGTACATCCGGAACGCGCTGTACACGGCGACGCATCACGTCTTCCTCGCGCTGGTCGTGGCCGCGGTGCTCGGTGTGGGCGCCCTGCTGCTCATGCCGCGGCGCAGCGAACCGCTCACGTTCGACTAGGGTTTGTCCTGCCGATCATGATCTCTGTGGATCATCCGGGGCAGCGCCGACACCCGACCGGATGCCATAGTGGCGCCGTGAAGGCAGACCTGCACAGTTACTTGACGGGCGGCCGCGACGCGCTGCTGTGGAAGCTCGACGGGCTCAGCGAATACGATATTCGGCGCCCGCTGACCCGGACCGCCACCAACTTGCTCGGTCTGGTGAAACACTCGGCGGTCTGCGAGATCCTCTACTTCGGTGTCGTGTTCGGCCGGCCGTTCGAGCAGGAGCTGCCGTACGTCGGCGACGAAGCGGAAACCAATGCCGACATGTGGGCGACCGCGGATGAGACCCGCGAGGAGATCGTCGACTTGTACCGTCGCGCGATCGCCCACGCCGACACCACCATCGAAGCCCTTGCGCTGAATGATGTCGGCCGCGTGCCGTGGTGGGGGGATGCAGCGGTCACGTTGCACCACGTCCTGGTCCACGTCATCGCGGAAACACAACGGCACGCCGGCCACGCTGACATCGTGCGCGAACTCATCGACGGCACGGCCGGGCTGCTGCCCAGGAACGACAACCTGCCCCCCGCAGACGAGCCATGGTGGCTGGACTACCGCCAGCGAGTGGAGCAGGCTGCCCTCGACGCCAGCAAACGCAGCAACTAGGTTTTTTGTCGATCATGGAAGCCAGATGATCGCGGCGATGAGGACCCGGCTGGCGCGGTAGAGGGATGCGCGTTTGGCGTATCGGCTCGGGAAGCAGCGGCGTCGATCACCGCCCAGGCCTCGTCGGTCACCTCACCACGGCGTACCACCGGAACATCGTCAACAACCCACCGCTACCAGATCGGCAGGACACGCCCTAAACGCGCACCCGGGGGTTGCCGGTCTGCTCACGCACTGCGGGGCACCGGTTGTGCCAGGGCCTGAACCTCCGTCGGCAGTTGCGCCATCGTGTCCTCGAACTCCTGGTGCCCGACCACGCGGTGCAGGGTCTGCAGGACGGCCCCCGCGCCCCGCTCGGCGGCGGCCTCATCCACCCCCGCGCGGTCCGCCACCCGCCGCAGGAATTCGTCGTACCCGAACGCCTCCGGCTCCTCCGGCCGGGCCCTGGCCAGGAACGGGCGTAGCTCGTGCGCCACGTGGTCGGCCAGGTCGGCCGCCTGGCCGCCACTGATCCGCTCCGCGAGCGTGCGCAGGGTGGCCTCGGTCAGGGACTGCGCCGCCTGCGGCGGGACACCCGCCCGTGCCGCCACCTTCTCGAAGAACTCCAGCTCAGCCATGCCGCTCCCGTCCTTCCTGTCGCGGAGACAGGCTGGCTACCCGGGGCCACCGGCCACAAACGGGAAGCGTCCGCGTGCCAGGGGGCGTTTGTCCGCGTACGCCTCGGGGACTCGCGGCGAGGACCCGCCGTACGGGGAGGAGCAGCTGATGAAGATCCACGACCCGTCCAGCCAGGCCATGCAGAAGGACTACGAGGTCACCGACATCGAGCGCCTGATGGGCAAGCGGGACTGGAAGAACTACGACGAAGTGATCACGTGGCTGCAGAAGGAGGGTGACGAGGACCGGCGGTTCACCCCGGGCGAGGTGCAGCACATGATCGACGACTTCTCCCGCGTCCGGGACACGGGGGTGGACTTCGTCCGCGATCCGGAGCGGCTCCACCGGCAGCTCAAGGGCAGCCGCTAGTCGCGCCGTCGCGTCGGTCGAGAGCCAGGGGGCGTGGGCGCATGCGAGGCGTCAAGGTGGAGCCGAAGGTCACCGGCGGCGAGCTGGCGGGTCTGGCCGACGTGGTGTGGGAGAACGCGGGGCGGCACCCGGGCGCGGTGCAGTTCCTGCGCACGGACCCGGACGTCCGGTCGTGGCCGGCGCACCGGTCCGAGCCGGGCGGCACGTCTGCGGTCACCTGCGCGCAGTTCCGGGACGACGTGGTGGCACTCGCGCGCGGGCTGATCGCAGCGGGCGTGGACCCGGGAGCCCGGGTGGTGTTGATGAGCCGGACCCGGTACGAGTGGACACTTGTCGACTACGCATTGTGGTCGATCGGGGCGGTGACGGTCCCCGTCTACGACACCTCGAGCGCCGAGCAGGTGGCCTGGATCCTCGCCGACTCCGGCGCGGTGGCCTGCGTCGTGGAGACGGCCGAGCACGCCGCGATGGTGGCCGGCCTGCGAGACGGCCTGCCGGAACTGGGCCAGGTGTGGCAGATCGACTCCGGTGACCTGATCCGGGTTGCGGACCGGGGCCGGGCGCTCGACGACGAGCGGGTCGAGGCCCGACGCCGAGCGGTGTCCGGTGGGGATACGGCGACGATCGTCTACACCAGCGGCACGACGGGCCGGCCGAAGGGCTGCGTGCTGACGCACCGCAACATCTCCGTCGACACCAGCAGCGCGACCGCGGTGTTGCCGGAGTTGTTCCATCCGGGCGCCTCGACGGTGCTCTTCCTCCCGTTGGCGCACGCGTTCGCCCGGCTCATCCAGGTGGCGATGGTGCGGAAGCGGGCGACGATGGTGCACAGCGCCAGCATGGGCGGCGTGCTGGATGAGCTGCGTCGGTACCGGCCGACGTTCATCCTCGCGGTGCCGCGGGTGTTCGAAAAGGTGCACAGCCGGGCCCGGCAGAAGGCCGTCGACGAGCACCGACGATGGCTGTTCACCGCCGCGGACCGGGTGGCCGTGCGGTACAGCCGGTCGCTGGACACGCCGTCCGGCCCAAGTCCGGTCCTCCGGCTGCTGCGGGGCGTGTTCGACCTGCTGGCCTACCGGAAGCTGCGAGCGGCGTTCGGCGGGCGGTGCCGCATCGCGATCGTCGGCGGCGCCCCGCTGGGCGAGCGGCTCGGGCACTTCTTCCGGGGGGCCGGCCTCACGGTGCTGGAGGGGTACGGGTTGACCGAGACGTCCCCGGCGGTGGCGGCGAACGTACCGTCGGCGATGCGGATCGGAACGGTCGGCCGGCCGCTGCCCGGCGTGGAGGTGACCGTCGGCGACGGCGGGGAGGTCCTCGTCCGCGGCGACGTGGTGTTCCCGGGCTACTGGAACAACCCGGACGCGACCCGCGAGACGTTCACCGCCGACGGCTGGCTTCGCACCGGCGACCTGGGCAGCCTCGACGCCGACGGGTACCTGAGGATCACCGGACGCCGCAAGGAGATCATGGTGACCGCGGCGGGCAAGAACGTCGCTCCGGAGCCCATCGAGGATCGGGTACGCGCTCACCCCCTGGTCAGTCAGTGCATGCTCGTCGGTGACGGCCGGCCGTACATCGCCGCGCTGGTGACCATCGACCCGCAGGAGTGGGCCCGCTGGCGGACCGCGCACGATCACCCGGACGCCTCGGTGGCGGAGTTGCGCGACGATCCGGCGCTGCGCGGTGACATCCAGGCCGCGGTCGACGCGGCCAACAGGTCGGTCTCCAAGGCGGAGGCCATCAAGACCTTCCGCATCCTGCCCGACGACTTCACGGAGGCCGGCGGCGAACTCACCCCGACCTTGAAGATCAAGCGCGAGGTGGTGCAGCGGCGTCACGCCGGGGAGATCGAGATGCTCTATCGTGGCCACTGATCCTGCGGTCACGCCCGGGAACAGAAGCGGCAAATACTGCAATATGTGGATTTATCTTTTGTTGCTTCAAGGCAATTAACAGCCGCGACCGACGCCGGGGGAGCGCCCCGCCACGCTGCTTGAAGATCAGGTCAAACCACCCACCCGGTTGCCCAGGGCAAATTTCGCGGGAAGACCTATTCCACACGGGCGTATCGAGCACTACCTTCTGCTCAGCCCGCATACCACGGGCCTCCCCACCTCCCAGGAGGCATCCCCATGGCCTTGCTGCTCACCAGGCGCAGGCGGATCGCGGCGGTGACCGCCACCGTGGTCGCCGCTGCGGCGGTCACCACCGCAGGCCTGCTCTACAACATGGACGACAACGAGCCGCACTACCGCGGCTATCTGGAAAAAGTTGGCGGTGAGGAGGAAGAGGAAGGGCGCGGCGTCGAAGGCATCGTCGGCGACCCCGAGTCCGAGTCCTCGGAAATCTTCAGTTCGATCACCTCCGTGGCCAACGCGCGGCTCGCACCGTACGGTTCCGTCGCCGCCGGCCAGCTCTCCACCAGCCTCGGTGAGTTCCGGTCCCTCGGCTCGAACGGCAGCACCTGGTCCGAGGTGACCAACCTGCCCTACGACGCGGACGACCCGAACTACCGCGACCCGAACTTCTCCAACTCCTCCGGCGGCTCCGGTTACGTCGCCGGGCGGGTCACCGGCCTCGCCGCCGGCGGCGGCTACCTCTTCGCGGGCGGCGCCAACGGCGGTGTCTTCCGCAAGAAGCTGAACAACCTCGACGACCCGGCGGACGACGGCGCGTGGCAGGCGATCTCCGACAGCATCCTGTCGCTGTCCACCGGCGACCTGGAGTACCACGACGGCGCCCTCTGGTACGCGACCGGTGAGGCCAACACCGGTGCCACCTCGTACGTTGGCGCGGGTGTGTTCCGCAACCCGCGGGCGGCCAGCGCGGACCTGGGCACGGCGCAGTTCACCGACACCGACCGGCTCGGCGGCACCGAGCTGGAGAGCCGCGGTATCAACAAGGTCCGCTTCGACGACGTGACGCACTGGGCGTACGCGGGCACCACCCGCGGCCTGTGGCGCTACCCGCTCGACAAGAGCAACAAGCCGGTGGCGGGCAGGACGTGGAGCAACGTCTTCATGCCGAACCCCACGGCGGACAGCAACATCAGCCAGCCGTACAAGAACATCGTCAACGACGTCGCGATCGACAGCGCCGGCGGTGTGCTGGCCAACGCCGCCTGGCGCAGCGGGGACGCCAGCTACAACGGCTTCTACTACAGCAAGACCGGTGACAGCTTCACCCAGGTGAACCCGCAGGGCGCCCTCGGCTACCAGCAGGTCGGCAACACCGAGTTCGCATGGGGCACCGACGCGGCGGGCAAGAAGAGCGTCCTGTACGCCGTGGTCGAGTCGCCGACGAAGCTCAGCCACTCCCCCATGACCGTGCTCTACGGCGTCTTCAAGTCGGCCAGCGGCACCCTCGCCGGCCCGTGGACGCAGATCGCGGACAGCGGGAAGCTGCAGGCATCCGGCTCTGCGCTGAGCGGCGCCAACGGCGTCTACTACCGGCCGGGCGTGCAGGCCTGGTACAACAACTTCATCCTGGCCGAGCCCGGGCACCCGGACCACGTCTGGCTGGGCCTCGAAGAGGTCTACGAGACCACCAACGGCGGGTCGAACTGGACCACCCCGGGTCCCTACTGGAACTTCGGTCTGAAGTGCTGGGCGATCTCCGACGCGGAGAACACCTGCCCGCAGACGACCCACTCCGACCAGCACTCGGTCATCACGTACGGCAACCGGGTCTACGTCGGTAACGACGGCGGCGTGAAGTCGCGCCCGATCAACGGGACCCTGGACAGCCTCGGCCATGCGAAGGACTGGGCGAACCTCTCCCAGGGCCTGGGCACCCTGCAGTACTACTCGGTCGGCGTCGGCGCCGACCCCGAGCGGGGCGGCTACGCGATCTCCGGCGGCCTGCAGGACAACGGCGGCTCGCTGCTGCGCGGCGACCGCAAGGACAACCAGGGCAACACCGAGATGGTCTCGCCGTTCGGCGGCGACGGCGGCGACATCATCGTCGACCCGCGCAACGGTTGCCACATCCTCGACGAGTACGTCTACCTCGAGCTCTGGATGACCACCACCTGCGGCCAGACCGACGGGTCGAAGAACGCCGTCATCGACCTGGCCGTGCCGGACAGCAACCCCCGCTTCACCGCGCCGTTCCGGCCGGTCCGGGGCTCGGAGAACACCGGTGACCACGCGAGCGAGCGCTGGGTCGCCGGCGGCAACTCGATCTGGACCCACGACCTCGGGTTCTCCACCACCGAGGAGCAGGCCGAGTCGCTGGCGAACCACGGCTGGACCAAGCGGGCCACGCTGGGCTCGACCGGCCGCATGGTGGTCGGGCTCGACGCGGTGGCCGACCCGACCGCGAAGCGGGACGCGTCGAAGGACGTCGTCGTCGCGGCCTGGTGCGGGGAGAGCAACTGCAACAGCGGCGGCTTCACCCGCGGTGTGCAGACCAACTTCGGCGGTAGCTGGCACGAGCTGGACATGACCGGGCTGCCCTCGCGGTACCCGAGCGCCGTCCACATCGACAGCGTGACCGGCAGCACCGCCACGGTCTACCTGGTGTTCAACGGCTACAACCGCCGCTTCATCGAGGGCCCGGGCGCGCAGCAGGACCACGTGTGGAAGGGCGTCCTCACCAAGGACGGCAAGGTCACCTGGACGAACGAGTCGGCCGGCACGCCGGACGTACCCGGCACCGACGTGGTGCGCTACGGCAGCAAGCTGGTCGTCGGGACCGACTACGGCGTGATGGTCGGCACGATCGACAGCGCCGGTGCGGTGAGCGACTGGAAGCGGATCGGTGGCGTCTCCGGCACCACCGGCGCCCTGCCGCTGACGACGGTGTTCGACCTGACGGTCGGCGCGGACGGCTACCTCTACGCGGCCACCCACGGCCGTGGCATCTGGAAGACGCCGCTCAGCCTGCTGTAGCGGTGCGGCGTTGAGAACGGTGGCCGGGCGCACCAGCGCCCGGCCACCGGCACGTCATCCTCGGCCGGAGCTCCCGCTTCGGGCCTTTCGGCCGCAGCGGTTCCTTGCCTCTCCGAACTACCGTCGGCAGTGGCAGTTCGGAAAGGAGGAGGACTATGAATTCCTCTTCGAGAAGCCCCACCCACCAACCCCACCACCGGTCCCGCCTGGCTCTCGGGGTGGCAGTCCTCGTGGCCGTCGGGAGCCTGTTCGTGGCCGCCGGTTCGGCGTCGGCCGGCGTCCACACCACCACCGCGACCCGTACGGTCGCCGCCGTCACCGTCCAGACGCTCGCCACGACGCAGCCGACGCTGCGGCAGGGTTCCACCGGCGCGGCGGTGGTCACCCTGCAGCGCCGGCTCACCGCGCTGCACTACGACGTCGGGCCCATCGACGGGATCTTCGGCTACTCGACGTACCACGGGGTCGTCGCCTTCCAGAAGGTGAACGGCCTGGTCCGGGACGGGATCGTCGGACCGATCACTTGGGGAGCCCTCGACCGACCGGTGATCCCCAAGCCCAGGTACTACCACTCGGGCTACTCCGTCGAGACGAATCTGAGCAGGCAGGTCGTCTACCTGGCGCGGGCCGGGGCCATCGTGCGCATCCTGGACGCGTCGAGCGGTAAGGCCAGCACCCCGACGCCCGTCGGCAACTTCAAGGTCACCCGCCGGATCGACGGCTGGCGGCAGAGTTCGCTCGGGCTGCTGTGGCGGCCGAACTACTTCTACTACGGGTACGCGGTGCACGGCGCCACGTCCGTGCCGACCTACCCGGCCAGCCACGGCTGCGTGCGGGTCACCGTCCCGGCCATGAACCGGCTCTGGCCGATCATCGGCGTCGGCACCCCGGTGCACATCTACCGCTGACTCCGACCACGACAGAGGCCCCCGGGTTGTCCCGAGGGCCTCCGTCGCAGGACGCCGTCGACGCCCCGGAGCTTCGGGGGCGCCGCGGGCGGGCTGGGCAGCCTTCCCCAGGGGGAGGCGGGCGCGGCGCACGTGCAGTCGGACCACTTCCGCACCGCACAGCGGACGCTGCCGCCGCACCTCGCCGAGACGCCCGCATCGTCAACGTGACCGCTCCCCAGGACGACTGGTCACTGCTCGGCGAGATGGCCGTCCCCGAAGACAGCTGAACGCCATCGTCGACCGGCGGGGTCCGAACGGACACGCGGCGGCGTTCCGGTCACCCGCCGCGGGGTGAACTGAGCGTTCCCGCTCGCGGGTACGGGCGCGGAACTAGGCTGTGGGCAGGTTCGACGCTTCCGGACTCCGGCACTGAAGAGACGACCATGCCGATCCCTGATTTCCGTGTGGAGCGGTGGGTGAACTCGCCACCGCTGACCGCCGATGTGCTTGACGGTCAGGTGGTCCTGGTTGATTTCTGGGAGTACACCTGCATCAACTGGATCCGCACGTCGCCCTACGTCAAGGCATGGCACCGCGACTACGCCGATCGGGGCCTGGTCGTCATCGGCGTGCATGCACCCGAGTTCGAGTTCGGCAGGAGCGCCGAGAACATCGACCGGGGCATTCGCGACCACGGGCTCACCTACCCGATCGCCCTGGACAACGATTTCGCGGTCTGGCGGGCGTTGGGCAACAAGGCCTGGCCGGCGAAGTATCTGTTCGGCGCGGACGGCAGGCTCGTCGACCGGTGGATCGGCGAGGGCAGCTACGACCAGGTGGAGGCGGAGATCCGTCGGCTCCTCGTCGCCAGGGCGCCCGGAACCGAGCTGCCGCCGACCAGCCCGGAGGTGATGGCGTATGCCGCGACGGGGCAGCCCTCCCACGCCGGGGTGACCGCCGAGACGTACGTCGGCACCGACCAACGCGTGCCGGACACCTTCGACCTGACCGGCGACTGGCGAAGCGACGGCGAGTACGTGGAACTGGCGAGCGGCACCGGTGAGCTCACCCTCCCCTTCAACGCCGGCGAGGTGAACCTCGTCGTGGACCCGGGACCCTCCGGGGAGGCCGTGGTCAGGGTGCTGCTCGATGGGAAACCGATCGGCGACGAGCGCGGTGCGGACGTCGGCCCGGACGCGGTCGCGTATCTCAACCGGGCGGCCATGGTTCGGCTGGTCAACGGCGCGTCACGGGACGATCACCTGCTGACCCTCGTCGCCAGCCAACCCGGCCTACGGGCGTTCGCCTTCACCTTCGGCCCGTGAGCCGGGAGGGTCGGCAGCCCGACCCGGCAGCTCGGCGGGGCCGAATGGCTCGGAGGTCGAGCCACCCGGCCGCGCCGAGTGGGACGTGCGCCGACGGTCGGGCAGGATCAGTCAGCGGAGCGACCGGAAGGCCGCGCGCAGCTCTTCGGACAGAAGTTGCGGCTGTTCCCAGGCCGCGAAGTGGCCGCCCTTGTCGAGCCTGTTGTAGTGGATGAGGTTGGGATACGCCTGCTCCGCCCAACTCCTCGGGGTCTCGTAGAGCTCGTCCGGGAAGACGCTCACGGCAGCCGGGACCGAGATGTTCTTCGCGGAGAAGAAGGGGAATTTGTTCTCCCAGTAGATGCGCGCGGCGGAGACGCCCGTGTTGGTCAGCCAGAAGAGCGTGATGTTGTCGAGGATGTCATCCCGGGTGAGGCCGACGGACTGCCCGGCGAAGGCCCGGCAGATCAGCTCCAGGCTGGCCGCGTCGTGGTCGCACATGAAGCTCGCCAGGCCGATGGGCGAATCCGCGAGGCCCGTCAGCGTCTCCGGGCGCGTCCCCATCATGAGGGCGTACGCGGAGTGCTTCCAGAAGAAGTCCAGCTGCTCGGACGTGTGTCGCTCCTCGTTCGAGAGGTTGGACGGCAACGAGGCGAGCGGGTTGTTCACTCCGCTGATGCCGGACTGGAGCAGCGCATCGAGGTCCGTCGGGATCGCACTCGGCATGTTGGTGTGGATGCCGGCCAGTTCCGGAGGCGCCTGCACCCCCATCAGGTTCGTGATGAGCGCGCCCCAGTCGCCACCCTGCGCGACGTAGCGGGTGTAGCCGAGGCGCCCCATCAGCTCGTTCCAGGCACGGGCGATGCGCTCGGGGTTCCAGCCGGGCGTGGTCGGCTTGCCGGAGAACCCGAAGCCGGGTATCGACGGGATCACCAGATGGAAGGCGTCCGACGCATCCCCGCCGTACGCCGTGGGATCGGTGAGCGGACCGACGATCTTCAGCTGCTCGATCACCGAGCCGGGCCACCCGTGCGTGACGATCAGCGGCAGCGCGTCCTCGTGCTGGGAACGGACGTGGATGAAGTGGATGTCGAGCCCGTCGATCTCGGTGATGAAGTTCGGCAGCTCGTTCAGCCTCGTCTCGACCTTGCGCCAGTCGTACTCCTTCGCCCAGTAGCGGGCGAGCGCCTGGCTCGTCTCCAGCGGCACGCCCTGCGACTGGTCGTCGACCGTCTCCTTCTCGGGCCAGCGCGTGGCCGCAACGCGCTTCCGCAGCGCCTCGAGATCCGCCTCGGGGATGTCGATCCGGAACGGCCGGATGTCCGTGGTGGGACGTGTCATCGTCTGCGTGGTCGCAGCCACGTCGGCCTCCTCTTGTCGACGTTCGTCAGACGTCCGGCCCCATGAGGGGCCGGGGACTAGGCGGCGGTCTGCCCTCGGCGGGGGAGCTTCCAGCCGGGCCGGACGAAGTGGCAGGTGTATCCACCGGGGTTGCGTTCCAGGTAGTCCTGGTGCTCGGGCTCCGCCTCCCAGAACGGGCCGGCCGGGCTCACCTCGGTGACCACCTTGCCGGGCCAGAGGCCGGACGCGTCGACGTCGGCGATGGTGTCTTCGGCGATCTCCCGCTGCTGGTCGTCACAGTAGAAGATGGCCGACCGGTAGCTGCTGCCCACGTCGCCGCCCTGCCGGTTCTTCGTGGTGGGGTCGTGGACCTGGAAGAAGAACTCGAGCAGCTCCCGGTACGACAGCTTGTCGGGGTCGTAGACGATCTCGATCGCCTCGGCGTGCGACCCGTGATTGTGGTATGTCGCGTTCGGCACGTCCCCGCCGGTGTATCCGACCCTGGTGCCGAGCACGCCAGGCCGTTTCCGGATGAGATCCTGCATGCCCCAGAAGCAGCCGCCGGCCAGAATCGCCTTCTCGGTCTTGTCGGTCATCGCTCCGCTCCCCTTCGAGTGGCTCAAACGTCAGGACCCGCTCCCGTGGGCCGACGGTGGCACGTCGACGGCCGCGGCACCGACGATGGCCTTGTCACCGTCGTTCTGTACGTAGCCGACCACCGAGGCGTGTCCTGGATCGAGGTCCGGTGGCACCGCGATGTCGACCCGCCCACGGCCCAGGTCCAGCTTCGCGGATGTGAAGGCGCGCACGACACCGTCCTGCCGCAGCCTCCGCCCGGCGTTCTCGCCCCGGGGCACGTCGTTCTCCAGGCCACGTTCGACGACCGCCACGTTCAGCACCGCCCGTTCCGGCGGCCGCTCGGCCTGGTAGCCCACCACCACCCGGCGCCCGCCGCCGGTGGCCTCGGCGACGTCCTCGACGGACAGGGCGAGGGACGTGGCAGCTGCTTCCGCGAGGGCGGACGTGATCGCCGACGACGCCTGCCGGTGATCCGAGCCGACAAACTCGACGGTGCCGTTGACGACCATCTGCGGCGTGTACAACCCCCGGGAACCGAGAGCGCGGGCGTAAGCCTCCTGCCGGCGGGTGTGCGCAGGGTCGCCGTACGGGTCGGCCCAGCCCAGGTGGTCCCAGTAGTCGACGTGGAAGCCGAGGGCGTAGACCGGCTGCCCCCGCTCCCGGGCGTCGCGGTCGATCTCGGACAGCAGCTCCTCGGCCGGAGGGCAGCTGTTGCAGCCCTGGGAGGTGAACATCTCCACGACGGCGAAGCCACCGCCCGCCGCCGGGCGTCCACTACCCGACCCGCTGCGCGATATGTCCGCCACGGCGCCGCCTCCTCGGTCAGTCCTGCCGGCGGCACTGGCCTTCCCGCTACGACCGCCACCATGCGGCCCTAGTCCTCGACGGTCGGCCCGATCAGCCGGATCTCCTCGATGTCCAGGGCTGCCTGGAGTTCTCGCAGCACCGCGTCGTCGATCTTGTTGGTGTCCCGCAGCCGGGTGATCTCGCGCCGCTTCTCGTTGAGCACGCCGAGCCGCAGGCGCCGGGTCGTCTCGCGTTCCCGCACGTTCTGCTCGCTCCGCGGGGCGCGGACGTCATCGAGGTGCTCCTGGTAGTCGGAGCGCAGCCGCTCGACGGTTTCGGCGGACGCGCCGACGTCGATGGCCACCTGGGGCAGCGCGGACAGGGCGGCCTCGCTGGCGCGGATCCGGGCCCAGCGCACCTCGTCCTCGCGTTCCCGGTCCCCCATCAGGCCCGCCCAGTTGACGACGGCGGGCAGCGTGGTGCCCTGGACCAGCATGGTCAGCACGATGACCGTGACGGTCACGAAGATGATCAGGTCGCGTTCGTGGACGGGCGTGCCGGCGCTGGTGGCCACGGGCACCGCGAGGGCGGCGGCCAGCGAGACGGCGCCCCGGAATCCCGCCCAGCCGGCCGCGGTGCGTACCCGCCAGTCGAAGCGGCCGGCACGTCGGGACACCCGACGCTCCAAGGCCTGCAGCGTGGACGTCGAGAGGTGCACCCAGGTCATCCGGGTCACCGTCACGACGATGGTGACCACCACCGCGATGCCCAGCGACTGCATCGGCGAGTGGCTGGTGATGCTGCGCAGCGCGCGCGGGACCTGCATGCCGAGCAGCACGAAGAGGCTTCCGTTGATCATGAAAGTGGTGAGGTCCCAGAACGCGTACGCGGTGATCCGCGTGCGGGCCCGGACGACGCGGGGCGCGGCGTACGAGAGCAGGAGTCCCGCGACCACCACCGCGAGCACCCCACTGGCGTGCACGCTCTCCGCGACCAGGAACGCGACGAACGGGGTGAGGATGCTGATCCCGCCCTCGCGCAGCGGGTCGTCGACGTGTTTGCGGATGAAGACCGAGGCCCCGCCGACGAGCAGGCCCGCGACCACCCCGGCGGCCGCCGAGCCGACGAACCGGCCGACCAGTCCGGGCGCCCCCGGCACCGCCCCGCCGGCGATCACCCCGACCGCGACGGAGAAGAGCACCAGCGCCGTACCGTCGTTGATCAAGCTCTCCGCACGCAGCGTGGTGAGGATGCCACGGGGCATCCGCTTGGCCAGGCCGGCTACGGCCGCGGCGTCGGTGGGGGCGAGCACCGCGCCGAGCACCCAGGCCGCCGCCGGCTCGACGCCCAGGGCCTGCGCGGCGTACGCGACGGCGACCATCGTGAGGATCACCAGCGCCACGGCCAGCAGGGTGATCACGGCGAAGTTGGCGCGGATCTCGCGCAGGCTGGTGACGAGGCTCTCCCGGTACAGGATCGCGGGCAGGAAGAGCAGCAGCACCACCTCGGGCTCGAGCACCACGTGGGAGAAGGGTGGGAGCAGCCCGAGCAAGGCTCCCATCGAGATGAGCAGGACCGGCGGCGCCACGCTGTACCGGCCACCGATCGTGGTGCCGATCAGCACCGTCACGCCGAGCACCGCGATGAGCTCGAGCCCGCCCACGTCGCACTCCCGTCACCGATCGCCGCGGCACGGCGGCGCGAGGACCAGCCCTACGACCCCGCCCCCACATCGTGGTACGGCGGGTGGAGCGGACGCGGACGAACCGCGTAATTGGCGAAGGGCTACTCGAACCGCGAGGGGTCGCCGGCCCCGCGGCGCAGGATCTCCGGTTCGGGGCCGGAGAGGTCGATCACGGTCGTCGGCTCCGTGCCGCACTCCCCGGCGTCGATCACCGCGTCGAGCTGGTGGTCGAGGCGTTCCTTGATCTCCCAGCCCTGGGTCATCGGCTCGTCCTCGCCGGGCAGCAGCAGGGTGCTGGAGAGCAGCGGCTCGCCCAGCTCGGCGAGGAGCGCCTGGGTGACGGTGTGCCTGGGCACCCGGACCCCGACCGTACGCTTGCGCGGCTCCTGGAGCCGCCGGGGCACCTCGCTCGTGGCCGGCAGGATGAACGTGTAGCTGCCGGGGATGCACGCCTTGACCAGCCGGAAGACCGAGTTGCTGACCTTGACGAACTGGCCGAGCTGGGCGAAGTCCGCGCACACCAGGGTGAAGTGGTGCCGGTCGTCCAGCTTGCGGATCTCCTTGATCCGGTCCAGCCCGCTGCGGTTGCCCAGTTGGCAGCCGAAGGCGTAGCAGGAGTCGGTGGGATACGCGATCAGGCCGTCGTCCCGGAGCAGATCGACGACCTGCCGGAGGACCCGGGGCTGGGGGTTGTCCGGGTGCACGTCGTAATACCTGGCCACGTCGGCAAGCCTATGCCCCCGACGTCCGGACCGACCCGGTGGAGCTCTCCCCGAAAAAGTTGTGGATCTCTGGTTTGACGGACCGTCCGGCCGGAAACAGAGGGGGCCGCTTGATGAGGGGGACCACGAATGTCCGAATCCACTGCAGAACGGCCCGAACGCCCGTCCGGGGTGACCGATCCGCTGCTGTGGCGGCTCGCCGCCGCCGTCGCCGATGCTCACGAGGCCGACGAGGACGGCGCCTGCCGCAACCTGAGCTGCGCCGGCGCCGAGTGGCCCTGTGCCGCCTGGACCAGCGCGCAGGAGGGGCTGCGGGTGGCGCAGGCCGCCCCCCGGCCGACGCCGGATTCCTCGGCGGACGAGAGTGCCGGCGACCTGGACCGGGACCACCCGCTGACCGGCTGGTCGATCAATCTGCCACGGTCGTTGCGGCTCGACTCGCCCGCTCCGGCAGTGGCGCCGAAGGCGGTCGCCTCCGCCGCGTGAGGCGATGAGCCCGGCCGGCCACCCGTCGGCCCGCAGCCGCGCCGGCCCCAGTGCCGGCGCGGCGTTTCGTCGTGCCGTACGCCCGACCGTGCGGTGCCCACGGCGGTGTGGATGCGCCCGCCGCCGCGGGAGCGTGTCCATCGGTGAGCGACGTGATCATGCCGACGATGAATTTCCGGCGTGTTTCGGGGCCGACGCGGCTCCTTCGGGCGTGCGCTGGATCGGTCGTCTTCCCTGTTCAGGCCGGTGTGGACGGTTGGCGGTAGAGACGGTCAAGAGCCTTTAGAGAGCGCTCTCTCGCGTCATCAGCCATTGACGAGGACGTAACCGAAACCTAACCTCGCTCCCCAAGAGAGCGCTCTCTCAGCTCCGCACCGCACCCCACCCCGATCCCTGACAGCAAAGGGGAACCCCCGATGACACCTCCCCTCCGGGACTTCACACCCGGCGGCAGTCCAGACCCGACACCCGTCGCAACCTCGAACGCCGGACGCTCCCCCGGCATCCGGGCCGTGGCCCTCGCCGCGGTCTCGTTCCTCGCCGCCGGCGTACTCGGCGTCGTGGTCCTCGGCGGCGGCGCCGCCAAGGCCGGCACCGTCGGCGCCGGCAGCTACACCGAGACCGTCCCTGGCGGTGTCGTCCTGCCCGACGGCTGCGGCGACATCGAGACGAACCCCCGGCTGTTCGTCACCGACGACGCGCCGAAGGGCGCCATCCCCACCAACGACTGGTGGTCGTCGCTGCTGTGGAAGCGGAACAACTGCAGCACCAGCGAGAACATGCACGCCCACCCGCTGGCGTACCACGCCGAGAACAACGGGCTCGGCCTGTCGTACACCACCACGGCGGCGATCAGCGGCACGTCCACCGGGGTCGGCGAGTACCACTACCCGTACACCGAGGACATCCGGGTCGGCGTGGCCGGGCTCGGTGCCCCCGTGGTCAAGGTCGCCGACTGGACCGACTGGACGGTCACCGCGGACTGGAACGACGGCGCCCGGACCATGCGGGCCACGATCGGCCACGGCCTGCCGTTCAGCTACTACACGATCACCGGCGGGAACGCTCAGATCACCGCCGCCGCCGCGCCGACCGTCTGGGCCAGCTCCGGCTCGATGATCGGCTTCACGGTCAACGGTCACGACTACGTCGCGTACGCCCCGACCGGCGCCACCTGGTCGGTGTCCGGCGCCGGCATCACCTCCACGCTGAACGGCAAGGGCTACTTCTCCGTGGCGGTGCTGCCCGGCGGCGCCGACAAGGCGGCCCTGGCCGCCGAGTACGGCAGGTACGCCCACGCGCACGTCACCGGCACCACGATGAACTACAACTACAACGCGACGACCGGCACGGTCACCACGACGTACGCGTTCATCACCACGCCCCGGGAGGGCACCGAGACGAAGACGGTCGTCTCGCTCTACCCGCACCAGTGGCGCCACCTCGTCGGAGGCACCCCGATCGCGCCGACCTACGTCTCACCGCGCGGGGCGATGAAGACGCTGGTCGGGGTCTCGTCCTTCAGCACCGGCATGAAGTACACCGGCGTGCTGCCGGAGGTGCCGGCGGTGGGTGACTCCTCGGGCGCCGACCTGACCACCGTCACCAACTACCTCAACGCCGAACTGGCCAATCCCGAGGGGCAGAGCGGTCAGGACACCTACTGGGCCGGCAAGGGCCTGGGCCGGGCGGCGCGGGTCGCCGAGATCGCCGACCAGCTCAACCTCACCACCGTCCGCGACGCGGCGGTGAACGCGATGAAGACCCGGCTGACCAACTGGCTGACCGCCAGCCCGAACGAGGCCAGCCAGCTCTTCTACTACGACAAGAACTGGGGCACGCTGATCGGCGCCCCGGCGTCGTACTTCTCCGACAAGGACCTCAACGACCACCACTTCCACTACGGCTACTTCATCGCCGCGGCGGCCACGGTGGCCAAGTTCGACCCGACGTGGGCGAGCGAGAGCACGTACGGCGGCATGGTCGACATGCTGATCCGGGACGCCAACAACTACGACCGCACCGACACCCGCTTCCCCTACCTGCGGGACTTCGACATCTACGCCGGCCACGACTGGGCCTCCGGGCTCGCCTGCTTCGTCGCCGGCAACAACCAGGAGTCCTCGTCGGAGGGGATGAACTTCGCCAACGCCCTGATCCAGTGGGGCCAGGCCACCGGCAACAAGGCCGTCCGGGACGCCGGTGTCTACATCTGGACCACTCAGTCCGCGGCGATCCAGGAGTACTGGTTCGACACCCACGACCAGAACTTCCCGTCCACCTTCGGCCACACGACCGTGGGCATGGTCTGGGGTGACGGCGGGGCGTACTCCACCTGGTTCTCCTCGGACCCCGAGATGATCCAGGGCATCAACATGCTGCCGATCACCGGTGGCCACCTGTACCTCGGCGACGACCCCGCGTACGTGACGGCCAACTACAACGAGCTGGTCACCAACAACGGCGGCCCGCCGACCGTGTGGCAGGACGTCATCTGGGAGTTCCTGGCCCTGGGCGACGGTGACAAGGCACTGTCGAACTTCCGGGCGAACAGCACCTTCACCAGCGAGGAGGGCGAGAGCAAGGCGCACACGTTCCACTGGATCCGCAACCTCGCCGCGCTGGGGAACGTGGACGCCACCATCACCGCCAACCACCCGCTGGCGAAGGTCTTCACCAAGGGCGCGGCGCGCACCTACGTCGCGTCCAACATCACCGCCAAGCCGATCACGGTGACGTTCTCCGACGGCACGTCGCTGGCCGTGCCGGCCGGCCGGACGGTGACCTCCGGCGCGCTCACCTGGAGCGGCGGCAATGCGACCGGTGGGGTCGACTTCCCCGGCGGCGTGGACCCGTCGGACTCCCCGTCGCCCACGCCGACGAGCCCGAGCCCGACCCCGACGAGCCCCAGCCCCACCCCGACGAGCCCGGGCCCGAGCCCGTCCACCACCGGGCCGGGGCAGCCGCTGAGCCCGACGCAGTACCTGCTCGGCAACGGTCAGCTCGGCGGGACGCCCGGCACGGCGGGCAGCGTCCAGGTGGCGGCCGCCAACGGCAACCACGACGGCACGCCCACCGACCCGCAGGTGTTCACCGCCACCGGCCTCACCGGCACGTACAACGGCGGGACCACCGGGTTCGACCTGGCCGTCGACGCCGGCACGGCGGTCGGCAACGGTGTGCAGGCCCGGGTGTCGTACGACCTGACCGGCGACGGCACCGTCGACCGGGTGGAGACCTACCAGTACTTCGCCACCGACCCGGTCACCGGGGTCGAGCACTACCGGCAGACGCAGGGGCTGAAGTCGGCCACCGGGACGCTCGGCGACCTGGCGAACGGCACCGTGAAGGTGGAGGTGTGGAACGCGATCGGCTCCGCACCGACCACGCTGAGCATCGGCAACACTTCGCAGCTGGTGCTTCCCTACACGGGCAGCACGAGCAGCCCGTCGCCGACCGGTGACCCGACCGCGTTCACCGCCGACCGGTACCTGCAGGGTTCGGGCACCCTGGCCGGTACGGCCGGCACCGCCGCCAGCGCCACCGTCCCGGCGGCGAACGGCAACTGGGTCGGCTCCCCGCACAACCCGCTGGTCTACACCGCGACCGGTGTCACCGGCACCTACAGCGGCGGGCAGACCAGGTTCGACCTCTTCCTCGACGCCGGCACCGGCGTGGGCGACGGCACCCACGTCCGGGTCTCCTACGACCTGACCGGCGACGGCACCTTCGACCGGGTGGAGACGTACAACTACTTCGCCACCGATCCGGTCAACGGATGGGAGCACTACACCGAGGCCAAGGGGCTCTACTCGGGCGTCGGCACGCTCGGGAACCTGGTCGGCGGGACGGTGAAGGTCGAGGTCTGGAACGCCATCGGGAGCACCGACACCACCCTCGGCATCGGCAACCAGTCGAAGATCACCCTGCCGTACACCGGGTGACCGGCCGGTAGGACCGCATCCCGGCGCCCCGACCGCCAGCCCGG
>JBARAE010000878.1:0-7243 GCA_049791715.1 Micromonospora sp. | reverse complement strand
GTCCGGCCGCCGCCGCGCCGACCCCCAGCGCCCCGAACGAGGGCGGGACCAAGCAGCTCCGGCAGGCCCTTGAGGCGGCCGCCAAGGGCCACATGCAGGCGAAGGCCCGGCTGGAGAACTCCAAGCGCCGGCAGATCGCGCTGACCGGTCAGCTCAAGCAGCTCGAACTCCGGCTCGTCGGCCTGAACTCCCAGGTCAGTGAGGTGGCCGCGCAGTCCTACCGGCTGGGCCGGCTGACCCCGACGACGATGCTGCTCTCCAGCTCCGACCCGAGCTCGTTCCTCCAGCGCGCTGCCGAGCTGGACGTGATGGCCCAGCGGGACAGCAAGCGGCTGCGCGACCTGGCCGAGGCCAAGGCGGAGGCCGCCCAGGCCAAGGCGGCCATCGACGCCGAGGTGCGCGAGCAGCAGAAGCAGCTGCTGGTGCTGGCGAGGAAGAAGCGCGACGCGGAGATCGCGCTGGCCAAGGTCAGCTCCGGTGCCAGCGGCGGCTTCAGCGGCGGTTCCGCCTCCGCCAAGCCGGCGCCGCGTAACCCGGACGGCTCCTGGCCGTCGGAGTCCTGTTCGGTGAACGACCCGACCACCTCGGGCTGCATCACCCCGCGCACCCTGCACATGCTGCAGCAGGCCCAGGCGGCCGGCTACAAGCGCTACGTCTCGTGCTACCGCAGCGGCGGCGACGGCGAGCATCCCAAGGGCCGGGCCTGCGACTTCTCCGCCGCGACCGGCGGCTTCGAGGACGTGACGGCGACCGGTGGGGACAAGGCGTACGGGGACAGCCTCGCCAGCTGGGCGAAGAACAACGCGAGCCGTCTCGGCATCATGTACGTGATCTGGTACCGGCAGATCTGGATGCCGAACACCGGCTGGCGGGCGTACAGCGGTGGTGGCAGTCCCGCCGCCGACCACACGAACCATGTTCATATCTCGATGTACTGACCAGGGTCGCCGAGAACGCTGCGTAGCATCGCCACGGTGAGCAGTTCATCGTCCGACGTCGTGGTCGGGTCGGCGCCGACCGGGCCGGCCCCGCCCCGGGCGCTGCCCAACGGGCTCGCCGCGGTCCTGGTGTTCCTTTCCAGCGGGGCGGTGCTGGTCCTGGAGACCGTCTCGCTCCGCCTCGTCGGCCCGTACGTCGGGGTGACCCTCCAGGTGACCAGCTCGGTCATCGGCATGGCGTTGGCCGCCATCGCGTACGGGGCGTGGATGGGCGGGTGGCTGGCGGACCGCCGGGACCCGCGCACCCTGCTCGCGCCGGCCCTGGTGCTGGCCGGCATCGCCACCGCGGTCACCCTGCCCGTCGTCCGGTACGCCGGTGAGGCGCTGCGCGGCGGTGCGGCGAGCGCCGTCCTGCTGCTCACCGCGCTGGCGGTGCTCGTGCCCGCGGGGCTGCTGGCGGCGGTCACCCCGCTGGTGGTGAAGCTTCAGCTCGCCGACCTGCGGCGGACCGGGCAGGTCGTCGGCCGGCTCTCCGGCATCGGCACCCTGGGCGGCATCACGGCCACCCTGGTCACCGGCTTCGTGCTGGTGGCGGCGCTGCCCAGCACGGTGATCGTGATCGGGCTGGCGGTGCTGCTCGGGCTCACCGGGCTGGGGCTCGGTGCGTACCTGCGCCGGGAGGCGGGGACCGGGCTGCCCGGACCGGCCCGGACGAGGGCCGCGCTGGCCGTGCTCGGCCTCGCCGGCGCGGGGCTCTCCGTGGTCGCCCCGAACCCGTGCGACGTCGAGACGGCGTACCACTGCGCGCGGGTCGAGGTGGATCCGCAGTGGACGGAGGGGAGGACCCTCTACCTCAACTCGGCCCAGCACTCGTACGTCGACCTGGCCGACCCGACGCACCTGAAGTACGCGTACACGCAGTGGATCGGCCTGGTGGCGGACGTGGCCGCGCCGAAGGGCCAGCGACTGGACGCCCTGCACCTCGGCGGTGGTGGCTTCACCATGCCGCGCTACCTGACCGCCACCCGGCCGGGCACCGCCAACCTGGTGTTCGAGATCGACGGTGGCCTGGTCGACCTGGACCGGCGGGAGCTGGGCGTACGGACCGGCCCGGAGCTGCGCGCGGTGGTCGGGGACGCCCGGGTGCTGATCGGCGGCGAGCCGACCGACAGCCGGGACCTGATCGTCGGCGACGCCTTCGGTCACCTGGTGGTGCCCTGGCACCTGGCGACGCGGGAGATGGCCGCCGAGATCCGCCGGGTGCTCCGGCCGGGCGGTGTCTACGTGCAGAACGTCATCGACTACCCGCCGGGTCGGTTCATCCGCGCCGAGCTGGCGACCGTCGCCGCCGAGTTCCGGCACGTGGCGCTGATCGCCCCGCCCGGCGCCATCGACGGACGGCAGGGGGCCAACTTCCTCATCGTCGGCTCGGACGTGCCGCTGCCGCTGCCCGCGATCCGGGCCGGGATCGGCACCCTGCCCGAGGCTGCCCGGCTGCTCGCCGGAGCCGAGCTGACCCGGTACATCGGGGACGCGCTGGTGCTCACCGACGACTACGCCCCGGTGGACCAACTACTGGCCACCGCCTGATCGGGTGACTTTTCTGACCGATTCCGACTGATCAGGTGTACGCGGGACGACCTCGGGCAACAACACCGACCATGGGTGGAGCGATCAGGAGCGGCGCGCAGCTGCTGGGTGACCGGTACCGGCTGATCGAACAGCTCGGCACCGGTGGCATGTCGGTGGTGTGGCGCGGCTACGACGAAGTGCTGGGCCGCCAGGTCGCGGTGAAGGTGCTCGCCTCGCGACTCGCCAGTGACAAGGCGTTCCGGCATCGGATCCGAATCGAGGCGCAGGCCGCCGCGCGGCTCTGCCACCCCAACATCACCAACGTCTACGACTACGGCGAGTCCGAGCAGGTCGGGCTGACCGTGCCGTACGTCGTCATGGAGTTGGTCGACGGCGGCCCGCTCAGCAGCCGGCTGGGCCGCGGCGGGCAGCTGCCCTGGCGGGAGGCGGTGACGATCGGCGCGGAGGTCGCCTCGGCGCTGGCAGCCGCGCACGCCCGGGGCGTGGTGCACCGGGACGTGACCCCGGGCAACGTCATGCTGACCCCGACCGGCGTGAAGGTCGTCGACTTCGGCATCTCGGCGCTGGTGGGGGAGAGCGAGAAGGGTCCGGACGGTGCCCTGCTCGGTACTCCCGCCTACCTCGCGCCGGAGCGGCTCGACAACGGCCAGGTCTCCCCGGCCACCGACGTCTACGCGGTCGGCCTGCTGATGTACAAGATGCTCACCGGTCGGCTGCCCTGGCGGGCGAGCACCACCACCCAGATGCTCCGCGCCCACATGTACAACGAGCCGGACCCGATGCCGGAGATCGTGGGACTGCCCACGGACGTCTCGGAGCTGGTCCGGCGCTGCCTGGCGAAGCGCCCGGAGGACCGCCCGGTGACCGCCGAGGTGGCCCGTACGCTCGCCGACGCGGCGGGAATCTCGGCGATCGTGCCGGTCTCCCCGGCGGTCGGGCAGTTCGATCCGACGCTGGTGGAGAACGCCGGCACCACGATCCTGCCCTGGTCCACGGACACGGACGCGCTCCCCTTCTCCAGCCTCCGCACCCGCACCCGCCGGGCGACGACCCGTCGGCGCAAGGTGGAGGCGGGGGTGGCGGCGGCCGGTCTGGTCGCGGTGACCGCGACCCTGTGGGGGGTGACCTCGCGGACCCCGGCCAACGGCACCGAGCCCACCGAGGCCCGGATGGGGATGGCCCAGCCGGCCCCCTGCGAGGTCGACTACGTGCTGCGCCGGGACTCGGGCCGGGACTTCGCCGCCGAGCTGACGCTGAGGAACGTCGGCGGTCGGGAGCTGCGCGACTGGACGATGAGTTTCACCTTCCCCGGCCAGCAGACGGTGACGAAGGCCCAGCCGACCGTGCAGCAGGAGGGGCGGAAGGTGCTGTTCCGGCCGCCCGCGGCGGACACCGCCCTGGCGCCCGGCGCCTCCAAGAAGGTGGCCCTGACCGGCAGCTACACGGGGAGCAACCCGCTGCCGATGGAGTTCAAGGTCGGCGACCAGACCTGCGGGGCGCAGGTCTCCGGGGTGGCCGGCTCGGCGCCCACCACGGCCCCGACCAAGGCGCCGACGAAGACCACGGCCAAGAACTCGCACTCGTCGGGGTCCGGTGGCGGTCGGAGCAAGGCGGACAAGCCCGCGAAGGCCGGCAAGGGCAAGGAGAGCGGCAAGGGAAAAGGGAAGTGACCAAGGGAAAGGAGGGTCACCGCCAGGGCCGGCGGAAGTGAGCCTCAGACCATCGAGGCGAAGCGCTGAACCTGGTCGATGCTGCCCTCCACGATGAGCATGCTCCCCTCGATCAGGACCGTGTCCGGCCCGGCGTAGCGGAAGCGTTCGCCCGGGAGTTTCGCGCCCACCACCATCACCCCGTACCGCTCGCCCGGGGCGAGGTCCCGCAGTGGTCTGCCGATCATCCCGTCGATCACCGGCACCTTGGCGATGGCGAAGTCGTCGCCGAACTCCATGAAGTCCAGCATTCTGCTCACGATCAGGTGCGCCACCCGTTCACCGATCTCCGCCTCCGGAAAGATGACGTGGTTCGCGCCGACCGAGGAGAGGATCTTCGCGTGCTTCTCCGAGTTGGCGCGGGCCCAGATCTGCGGGATGCCGAGTTCGGCCAGTGCCAGCACGGTGAGCACACTTCCCTCGACGGAGGCGCCGATCGCGACGACCACCCGGCGGAAGTCGGTCACGCCGAGTTGCCGTAGGACGCCCTCCTCCGTCGCGTCGGCTTGCACCACCCGGTCCAGCTCGGACGACCAGCGCTGCACCACCTCCGGGTTGCGGTCGATGGCCAGCACCTCGTGACCGAGCCGGGTCAGCGAGCCGGCCAGGTGGCAGCCGAACCGGCCGAGGCCGATCACCACGATGCCGTTGTCTTCGGACTTCCTAGCCGACAATGGGTTGCTCCTCCGGATAGTGGTACAGGCGGCGCCGGGTGTTCAGGGCGATCGCCGACCCGAGGGTGAGCGGCCCGACCCGGCCGATGTACATCAGGGCGGTCAGCGCGTACTGGCCCGGTTCGGGGAGGTCCGGCGCGACGCCGACCGAGAGCCCGGTGGTGCTGAACGCCGAGGTCACCTCGAACAGTGCCTGGTAGTAGGGCACCGTGGAGGTGAAGATCAGGAGCGCCACCGTGCCGGCGACGACCAGGGCGACGCTGAGCAGCGCCACGGTCAGTGCCTGGCGGATGCTGGCGCGCGCGACCCGCCGGTGTCCCACGGTCACCTCGGGCTCGCCGCGCAGCTCCGCCCAGATGACGAAGGCGAGCAGGAAGAAGGTGGACACCTTGATGCCACCCGCGGTGCTGGCGCTGCCGCCGCCGATGAACATCAGCACGATGAGCAGGGGATAGCTCACCTCGCTCAACTGGCTGATGTCGACCACGCTGAATCCACTGGTACGACTCAGCGCGATCTGGGTGAACGAGGCCAGCACCTTGCCCGGGGCGTCATAGGTGCCGACCGTGCGGGGGTTCCCCCACTCGGCGATGAGGAAGGCGACGAATCCGAACACCACCAGGGCCACGCTGCCCCAGACGGTGAGCTTGGTGGCCACCGTCCACCGGGCGGGGCTCCGCCATTCCGTCCCGGCCTCGAAGAGGGCCGGAAAGCCGAGCCCGCCGATGATCGCGCCGAACGCCAGCGGCAGCGCAACCCACGGATCCCGGGAGAAGGCGATCAGGCCGTCGGAGTAGAGGGTGAAACCGCCGTTGTTGAACGCCTCCACGGAGTGGAAGACTGCGGCCCCCAGCGCCCGCCCCGGGGGGTAGTCGTAGGCCAGCTGAAGCCTGCTGGCGATGACCGCTGTCATGACAGCTTCGGTGGCGAAGACGGTCGTCGCGATCCGCGTCAGCAGTCGACGCAAATCGCCGATGCCGAACTCGGCGGTCTCCGCCTGCACCAGCATCCGGTTGCGCAGCCCGAGCTGCCGGGACACCACCAGGATCACCAGCGCCGCGCCGGTCAGGATGCCGAGGCCCCCGACCTGGGTGAGCACGGTGATCATGGTCAGGCCGAACCCGTTCCAGTAGTTCGGGGTGTCGGTGACCGCCAGGCCGGTGACCGAGACCGCGGACGTCGAGGTGAACAGCGCGGTGACGAACGGGGTGTACCGCTGCTGGCTGGTCGCCCAGGGCAGCATCAGCAGGCTGGCGCCGAGCAGGATCACCGCCAGGAACCCGAACGGCACCAGCCGTACGGGATTACGGAAAAACCGGCGCACCAGACAATCTTCCGTTTCCCGTGGACCGGTGGATGTGGAATCCGCCATCCCGGAGATTCATCCGCAGGTCAGGCATCGACCAACTGCCGGTCAACCGGGACCGGTCTGCTGTGCGCATCCCTCGACGACAGGAGACCGCGTTGCGACGTACCCTTTCCACCCTCGGCCTGGCCGGCGCCCTGCTCGCGGCGGCCGTGGTAGTGCCGGCCGTGGCCGCCTCCGCCGACCCGGAGCCTGGCAGCCAGCAGCCCGCCGCGGCCGACCGGCCCATCGTCACCGGCCACCGCGGCGCGAGTGGCTACCGCCCGGAGCACACTCTGGAGGCCTACCGGCTGGCAATCCGGTTGGGCGCCGACTACATCGAGCCGGACCTGGTCTCGACGAAGGACGGCGTGCTGGTCGCCCGGCACGAGAACGAGATCTCCGGTACGACCGACGTGGCGAGCCACCCCGAGTTCGCCGCCCGGAAAGCGACGAAGACGATCGACGGGGTGACGATCACCGGCTGGTTCACCGAGGACTTCACCGTGGCCGAGCTGAAGACGCTCCGGGCCAAGGAGCGGCTGCCCCAGGTGCCGAGACCGCCAACCTGCGCAAGCTCGACGGCATGATCGACGTCCGGCTGGTGCAGCTCATGGACGCTTCCGGCCGCCCGTACGACTTCACCGCCGCCGGTGACCCGCACACCTACGCCGACCTGGCCACGTCGGCCGGCCTGGCCTGGGTCGCCGAGTACGCCGACGGGATCGGCGTGAACAAGAACCTGATCGTCCCCCGGGACAGTTCCTGCCGGTCGACTTCCGGATCGGCGCCGACCCGAACGTCCGCGGCGACATCACCGCCGAGTACGAACTCTTCCTCGGTCTGGGCCTGGACGGTGTCTTCGCCGACCAGCCGGACACCGCCGTCGCTGCCCGCGCCGGCCTGCCCCGCCACTGACTCACCGCCGCCCCTCGGGGCGCATGATCCACATCGAATCGCCGACGGGGGGGTGTGCGGGGCCCC
>JBARAE010000877.1:0-3807 GCA_049791715.1 Micromonospora sp. | reverse complement strand
AGTGAGCCGGTCTTGCGAGCCCCGCAGTCGCGAACCGAGGTGACGTCATGAGTGGTCCGTGGACCGGGCCGCCCTGGCGGTCCACCGGCTGGCCGCGGCCGGGCTGACCGTCTCCGCCCCGGACGCGGCGGTGGTATCGGTGACCGCTCCCGGCCCGGAGGCCGCGACCCGGTGGGCGGCCGACTGTCGTGACCGGGGCGTCGCGGTGGGCTGCTTCCGGCCCCCGTCCACCCCGGACAGCCGTTCCCGGCTCCGCCTGACCATCAGCGCCGGCGTGGCCCGGGCGGACTTCGAGCGCGCCCTGGAGGTCATCGTGGAGTGTGCACCGTGAGCGCGAGGAGTGAGCCGGTTTTGCGAGCCCCGCAGTCGCGAACGAAGGCGGGCGCCGTGAGCGCGAGGAGTGAGCCGGTCTTGCGAGCCCCGCAGTCGCGAACCGAGGTGACGTCATGAGTGGTCCGTGGACCGGGCCGGTGCTGGTCACCGGGACCGACACCGAGGTGGGCAAGACCGTGGTCACCGCGGCGATCGCCGCCGCCGCGCAGGCCGCCGGCCAGCGGGTCGCCGTCATCAAGCCCGGTCAGACCGGTACGGCCACCGGTGACCCGGGTGACGTCGACTCGGTGACCCGGCTGGCCGCCCCGCTCACCGGCCGCACCCTGGCCAGCTACCCGGACCCGCTCGCCCCGCTCGCGGCGGCCCGGGTGGCCGAGATGGAGCCGTTGGAGCTGTACACCGCGGTCGACGCGATCCGCGAGGAGATCGACAAGCACGATCTGGTGCTCGTCGAGGGGGCCGGCGGGCTGCTCGTACCGATGGGGTTGCGGCCGTCGGGTGAGCCCTGGACGGTGGCCGACCTGGCGGTGGCACTGGGCGCGCCGGCCGTGGTGGTGGCCCGCGCCGGCCTGGGCACGCTCAACCACACGGCGCTCACCCTGGAGGCGCTGGAGCGCCGGGCGATCCCGGCGGGGGTGGTCATCGGTGCCTGGCCGACCGAGCCGGAGCTGGTGCACTGGGCCAACCTGACCGACCTGGTGCCCAACCTGCTCGGCGCGCTGCCGATGGGCGCGGGGTCGATGGACCCGGGGGTGTTCCGCCGGTCGGCGCCGGGCTGGCTCACCCCGGTGCTCTACGGCGTCCTCGACGACTGGCGGGCCTGGGCCGAGGAGATCAGCTGAGCCCGGTCGGCTGACCGGCGACGGGCGGGTCGGTCGCGGCGGATCACGAAGGTGTCCGGCATTCGGAAGGTGAGGTTGTCCGGGCACCACGGCGGTCGGACCACCGTCACCCCGTCCAGCAGCGGTGCGGCCTCGGCGACCACGACCGCCGCCTCCATCCGGGCCAATTGCGCGCCGATGCAGCGGTGCGCCCCCGCGCCGAACGCCAGGTGCCGCCGGGAGCCCCGCTGCCCAGGGCGGAATTCGTCGGGTGCGGCCACCACCTCCGGGTCCCGGCCGGCCCGGGCCAGCCAGGCCACGATGCTGGTGCCCGCGGGCACCGCCGTCCCGCCCAGCGTGGTGTCCACGGCCGCCACCCGTCGCCAGGTGACGATCGGCGGTTCCAGCCGTAGCCCTTCCTCCACCACGTCGGCGACCGGGATCTCGCCGGTCCGGAGCCCGGCTCGCACCGACGCCTCGCCGGTGAGCCGGTGCAGCAGCAGGGTGAGGAACTGGGAGGTGGTCTCCTGGCCGGCGACCAGGAGGAAGAACAGTGCGCCGACGACCACGTCGGGGGAGTGCCCGGCGGCCCGGAGGAGGGCGGCCAGACCGCCGCCGGTGGCGGCGAACTCCCGGAGCACGGTGTGGAAGCGGCCGACCTCGGCGGCGAGGGCGAGCTGCCGGGATTCGTCCAGCGGTGCCCAGAACAGCTCCAGCGCGGCCCGGGCGAACTCCTTCACCGCACCGACCGGGACGTCCGGCAGTTCGACCAGGCGGGCCAGGACCAGTAGCGGCAGGTCGGCGGCCAGGTCCGCGTACACGTCGACCGCTTCGCCGGCGTCGAGGGCGGCGGTCAGGCGGGCCACCCGCTGCCGGACCAGCGCCGTCAGCCAGGGCTGCTGCGCCGCCACCCGGGTCGGGTGCAGCGCGTCGGCGACGATGCCGCGGATCTCGGGGTGGCTGGCGCCGGAGTTGTTGGCCAGGGTCGGCGGCAGCCGGAACCGGTGCCCGGCGAGGATCCGCAGGGCGGTCACCGGGATCGGCGTCACCGCGTCGAGGGCGTTGTCCGGCCGGAAGGTGACCGGGTCGGTGAGCACCTGCTTGACCAGCGCGTGCCGGGTGACCACGAGGTGCCCTACGCCGACGTGGTCGACCACGGTGGCCACGTCCGGCCACCGCCGGTCGACGGATTCGCCCCAGCCCCGGAACAGCACGCCGACACGCTAACGGGCGGCCCCCGGCGGCGCGGGGTTCAGCTCCCAGACGGTGGTGTGCTTCACCCGTACGCTCTCCAGCGCCTCGGGCACCGGCACGTCGTACCCGGCCAGCTCGTGAAAACGGTCGCGGGGCAGGAACGCCCGGCCCGGGTCGCCGACCAGCACCCGCGCGCCGGACCGGGCCGCCCGGAGCAGGAAGCGCAGCATCCGCTTCGCCATCGCCTCGCTGTAGAAGACGTCACCGGCGAGCACCACCTCGGCGTCCCCGGCGTCGCCGTCGAGGATGTCGCCGAGTTCGGCGTCGACGCGTACCCCGTTGGCCTCGGCGTTGAGCGCGACGGCTGCGACGGCCCGCTCGTCGACCTCGACGGCCCGGACGGCCGCGGCACCGGCCCGGGCCGCGGCGATGGCGACCAGGCCGGAGCCGGAGGCCAGGTCGAGCACCCGTCGGCCGGCGACCAAGTCGGGATGGTCGGTGACGTAGCGGGCCAGAGCCTGGCCGCCGGCCCAGGCGAAGGCCCAGAACGGCGGCGGCTGGGCGCTGCGGAACTCGCCCTCGGTCAGTTCCCACAGCCCGATCGGCTCGTCGGCCTGGTGCAGCCGCACCTCGGGCACGAAGGCGACCGGCGCGAGCCGGGCGTGCAGCCGGACGAAGTCCGCGGAAAGGTCGGGCACCTCGATGATTCTGCCCGGGGCCCTTCCCGGCGTGTCGCGGGGGAGGCGTGACCGGTTCACCACACACCGTGAAAGCGCCCCCTGCGGTTGGCGATCTGTGCGAACACGCCCGTCTGCCGCCGGGCCCGGAGCGCTCTTAGCGTTACCGGGTGGACGCGGCCGACGGAAGGAGGAGGCGGTGGGCGTGTGGCGGTACGCGCTGCGGATCGGGGTGGTGCTGACCTGTCTCTCCGGCGCGGGTCTCGGTGCGGCCGTGCCGGCGCGGGCGGCTGCCGGCTTCGCCACCGAGTTGAGCGGACTGCCGGACGAGTTCACCGCCGGCGACCGGGTGGAGACCCTGTCCGCGGTGGTGTCCCGGTCCGACGGCGGCGGCTGCGTCAAGGTGCGGTGGTCGATGCTCCTGGGTGTGCAGGGGCTGCGGCTGGACCAGGTGAAGGTCGACCGGGTGGAGGAGGGTGGCTCCTTCCCGTTGGAGGTCCGTACCGAGGGTGATGTGGCACGGCTGACGGACCGCGAGCTCGACCCGGGCACCCTCTGCCCGGGTCGGACGGTCACCGCCCGCTACCGGGTGGCCTTCGCGCCGGACGTCGCTCGGGGGCGGGTCAGCTTCGCGGCCGAGGCGTACGACCAGGATCTGCGCCTGCTCGCCCGGCAGACGGCGACCCGGCAGGTGGTCGGGGAGGGGGCGGAGGCGACGCCGAGCGCGCCCGAGCCGACGGTGAGCAGTGCGGAGCCGGCCGGACCGTCGACCGAGCCGTCGG
>JBARAE010000876.1:0-6386 GCA_049791715.1 Micromonospora sp. | reverse complement strand
CGCCCAGCACGGTCACGGTCGCCCCGCGCGCCACGCCGGCGGCGGTCAGCACGTCGACCATGCCGCTCACGTCGGTGTTGTCGGCGTACCAGGAGCCGTCGGGGCGGCGTACCAGCGTGTTCGCGGCACCGACGGCGGCGGCGACCGGCGAGACCTCATCGGCCACCGCGAGCGCCGCCTCCTTGCCCGGCATGGTCACCGACAGCCCGGCCCACTCCGGGCCGAGGCCGGCGACCAGGCCGGCCAGCTCGTGGGCCGCGCACTCGAACCAGGTGTACGACCACCCGGTGAGCCCGGCCGCCGCGTACCCGGCGTTGTGGATCACCGGGGAGAGCGAGTGGCCGATCGGCTTCCCGACGACGGCGGCTCTCACCCGCAGTTCGTCCCGCTCAGCACGCCGTTGTCGCACATCTGCTTCTGCAGCTTCCGGAAGTCGGCGTCGGTGGAGCCGTAGCCCATCGTGCCCTTCTTGTCCACCGTCATGAAGTAGATCCAGTCGCCGGCCGGCGGGTCCAGCGCGCCCTTGAGGGCCCCGTCGCCGGGGTTGCTGATTGGAGTGACCGGCAGGCCGGCGACGTCGTGCGTGTTGTACGGGTTCTTCAGGTCGTGGATCTCGCTCTGCAGCAGGTCGTCCGAGTCCTTCGGGTCCTTGCCCTCCAGGCGCAGCCAGTAGTTGATCCCACTGTCGATGCCCAGGCACTTGCAACCGATCTTGCCGGCGTAGACCCGGTTGTAGATCACCCGGGAGACCTTCGGGAAGTCCTTCGGGTCGACCGACTCGGCCTGGGCGATCGAGGCGGCGATCAGCGCCTCGTACGGGGAGATCTGCCGCTCCTTCTGCACCCGCTGGACGAAGTTCATCTCCTGGGTGACGGCGAGGAACTGGTCCACCATCATCTTCAGGATCTGCGTGGCGGTCGCCTTCGGCGGGATCTCATACGTGGAGGGGTAGAGGAAGCCCTCGATGCTCTTCGGGCCCTTCTTGCCGTCCCCGCGGTTGAACCAGAACGCCGGCACGCCCAGCTTGACCGGATCCTTCGCGGCGGCCTTGAAGTCGGCAACCGGGATCTTGGTCTGCTTGGAGAGGATGTCGTAGATCGCCAGGCTGATGGTGCCCTCGGGGATGGTCACCCCGTTCACCACCCGGTTCTTCGGGTCGAGCAGCATGATCACCGCGTCCGCGGCCTTCATCTGCTTCTTGACCTTGTACCGGCCCACCTGGATGTTCTTGCTGCGGGAGTTCGCGTCCGCGGCCTCGATGAACGCCTTGGTGCTCTTCACCACGCCGGCGTCGTACAGGGAGTTGCCGATGTCGGTGAGGGTGTCGCCGGCCTTGACCTCGACCAGCGCCTGACCCGTGCCGGGCCCGTCGTAGTCGGGCGTGACGAAGTGGTTGCGGATCCGGTCGAAGCCGATGAACGCGCCGCCACCGATGCCGCCGAGCAGGATCAGGGCCAGGAACAGGGCGAACACGGTCTTGCCCCGGCCGCCCGACTTGCCCTGGCGCTTGCGCACCGCACCGCGCCGGTGCCGTCCCTTCTCCCCCCTCTCCGCCTCGTCGAACACCAGGTCCAGATCGTCGATCATTGCGTCCGCCTCCGCTGCGCATCCAGCCAGCTCTGCAGAATCTCCACCGCGGCGGCCTGGTCGACCACCGCCCGTTGCCGCCTACCCCGGACGCCCCGTTCGGCCAGCCTACGACTCGCCACGACGGTCGACATCCTCTCGTCCGTCAGCGTCACCGGAATCGGCGCTATTACATCGGCCAAGCGGGCAGCGTACGCCGATACGTTCACCGCCGCAGGGCCGTGCTTCCCGGCGAGGTTCACCGGAAGGCCGACGACGACCTCGACCGCCTCGTGCTCCGCGACCAGCCGGACCAGCTCGGCCATGTCCGCCGGTACGGCGTCCGGGGCCGCGGTCAGATCGCGCGCCAGGGTGACCAGCGGCGTGGCCAGCACGCAGTGCGGATCGGACCGGGAGACACCGACCCGGACCTGTCCGACATCCACCCCGAGGCGGACCCCGCGGGACAGTTCAGCCATCAACCGGACACTCCCCCGCCAGGACAGGCCAGGGCGGACCGACCCCGGTCCGCCCTGGCTGCGTTCGGTGCGCTCATCACGCCTCGGCGATCGCCTTCTCCACCGTGAGCAGCAGGTTCGGCGCCTCGGCCGCGGGCAGGCCACCGCCCTGGGCCAGGTCGTCGCTGCCGCCGCCCCGACCCGAGAAGGCCGCCTTGACCAGGTCCTTCGCGGTCAGCCCACGACCGCGGGCGGCCGGGTTCACGGCCACCACCAGGGACGCCTTGCCGCCCGAGCGGGCCGCCACGGCGACCACCGCCGGCCGGGCCGGGTCGATCCGGCCGCGGATCTCCTGGGCCAGGGTCCGGACGTCGTTGCCGGCCGCGCCCTCGGGCGCCTCGGTGCCGACGTACGCGACCCCGCGCACGTCCTTCGCCTGCGCCGCGAGCGCCGCCGCGCCACCGAGCACCAGCTGGGCGCGGAGCTTCTCCAGTTCCTTCTCGGCGTCCCGGAGCTGGGTGACCGTCTGCTCCACCCGCTCGCCCACCTGGTCGCCCGGAACCCGGAACAGCTCCGCGAGCCGGGACACCAGCAGGTGCTCCCGGGCCAGGAACCCGAACGCGTCCATGCCGACGAGTGCCTCGATGCGGCGGACGCCCGACCCGACCGACGCCTCGGAGAGAATCTTCACCAGGCCGAGCTGCGCCGACCGGGCGACGTGCGTGCCGCCGCACAGCTCCCGGGCGTAGTCGCCGACCTCGACGACCCGGACCCGCTCGCCGTACTTCTCGCCGAAGAGCGCCATCGCGCCGATCCGGCGCGCCTCCTCCTGCGTGGTGATGAAGGCGTGCACCTCCATGTCGGCCAGGAGCACCTCGTTGACCTGCTGCTCCACGTCGTGCAGCACGCTCGGCGCCACCCCGGTCGGGGTGTTGAAGTCAAACCGCAGCCGGCCCGGCGCGTTCAGCGAACCCGCCTGAGTCGCCGACTCACCGAGGAAGTTGCGCATGGTCTGGTGCACCAGGTGCGTCGCGGTGTGCGAACGGGAGATCGCCCGCCGCCGGGACACGTCGATCTCGGCGTACCCGGTCTCCCCGGCGCGCACCTCGCCCCGGACCACCCTGGCCCGGTGCACGATCAAACCCGGCACGGGCTGCTGCACGTCGAAGACCTCGAGCCGGCCGCCGCCCACGGTGATCAGGCCCTGGTCCGGCTGCTGGCCGCCGCCCTCGGCGTAGAACGGCGTGGTGTCCAGCACCAGCTCGACCGTGTCCCCCTCGACCGCCGCGCCGACCTCCGCGCCGCCCGCGAGCAGCGCCCGCACCCGGGACTCCCGGTTCAGCTCGGTGTAGCCGGTGAACTCCACCGGCCCGCCGCCGTCGAGCACCGACCGGTACGCCGACACGTCGGTGTGCCCGGTCTTGCGCGCCTGCGCGTCCGCCTTCGCCCGGCTCCGCTGGTCGGCCATCAGCCGGCGGAAGCCCTCCGCGTCGACCTGCAGCCCCTGCTCGGCCGCGATCTCCAGGGTCAGGTCGATCGGGAAGCCGTACGTGTCGTGCAGCTGGAACGCCTTGTCGCCGGAGATCGCCGCCCGGCCGGACGACTTGGTCTCCGCGATCGCGGTGTCCAGGATGGTGGTGCCCGCGCGCAGCGTGGTGAGGAACGCGTCCTCCTCCGCGTACGCGTACTGGGAGATCCGGCCGAACTCCGCCGCCAGCTCCGGGTACGACGGGGACATGCAGTCCCGGGCGACCGGCAACAGCTCAGGCAGCGCCCGGTCCTGGTAGCCGAGGAGGCGGACCGCGCGGATCGCCCGGCGCATGATGCGGCGCAGCACGTAGCCGCGGCCCTCGTTCGACGGCGTCACCCCGTCACCGATCAGCATCAGCGCGGTACGCACGTGGTCGGCGATCACCCGCAGCCGGACGTCATCGGGGTGCGACTCGCTGGCCACGTGGCCGGAGTGCGCGCCGTACCGCTTGCCGGTCAACTCGGCCGCCCGGTCGAGGATCGGCCGGACCTCGTCGATCTCGTAGAGGTTGTCGACGCCCTGCATGATGGACGCGATCCGCTCCAGGCCCATGCCGGTGTCGATGTTCTTCGCCGGCAGCTCACCGAGGATCGGGTAGTCCTCCTTGCTGGTGCCCGGCCCCCGCTCGAACTGCATGAAGACGAGGTTCCAGAACTCCATGTAGCGGTCCTCGTCGACCGCCGGGCCACCCTCGCGGCCGTACTCGGGGCCGCGGTCGTAGAACAGCTCGGAGCACGGGCCGCACGGGCCGGGGATGCCCATGGACCAGAAGTTGTCCGCCTTGCCCCGGCGGACGATCCGCTCGGCGGGCACGCCCACCGACCGCCAGATCTGGAACGCCTCGTCGTCGTCGAGGTAGACGGTCGGCCAGATCCGCTCCGGGTCCAACCCGAAGCCGCCCTGGTCGACCGGCTTGGTGACCAGGTCCCAGGCGAGCGGGATCGCGCCGTCCTTGAAGTAGTCGCCGAAGGAGAAGTTGCCGTTCATCTGGAAGAACGTGCCGTGCCGGCTGGTCTTGCCGACCTCGTCGATGTCCGGGGTCCGGATGCACTTCTGCACGCTGACCGCGCGGCGGTACGGCGGGGTCTGCTGACCCAGGAAGTAGGGGACGAACTGGACCATGCCGGCGTTGACGAACAGCAGGTTCGGGTCGCTGATGGCGGGCAGCGGAGCGGACGGCACCACGGCATGGCCGTTCGCCTCGAAGTGCGCGAGGTACCGCCGCTTGATCTCCGCCGTCTTCATCGCTGGTGCTCCTCCGGGAAAATCTCTCGGTCGCCGATGCGGGGGTCCTCCCGCAGGTCGGCGAACTGGTCGTCGAACGCCTCGCCGCGACCGAACGCCTCGTGGATCTCCTGCTCGCGTTCGGCCATCCCGATCCGGACGTCCTCCACGAAGCTACGCACCGACTCGACGAGGCCGCCAGCGGATTGCGACAGGCCACTGGCGATGCCGGCCGGCGTGTACGCCTGCGCGGTGCGGGTCGCCTTGCGGACCACCAGTACGCCGACACCCAGCCCGATGCCCAGCCAGAACAAACGCCTCATGTCACATCCCTCCGCTCGGTCCGGTCACCGGTTGGCGCGCTTGGCGGCCCGGCGCCGCTGCTTGATGATGTCGCGGGCCTCGTGCTCGTCCTCCGCGTGCCGGCGGGCGGCCGCGGCCTTGCGCACGCCGTAGCCGAACGCGGCCACCTTCACCAGGGGGTTCGCGGCGGCGGCCGAGACGACGGCGGCCAGGTTCGCCACGTTGGCGGTGACGTTCTGCGCGTGGGTGGTCATGGTGTCCACCTTGGCGAGCTGGAGGTTGACGCCGTCCAGCGAGGTCTGCACCTGCTCCAGGGCGACGTTGACGTTCTTCACCGTGGTGTTGACGTCACCGAGCAGCGGCGTGGTGCGGTCGTTCAGGTCGTTGATCATGCGGGTGGCGGCGTCCACCGTGTGCCGCAGCCGCAGGATGGGCAGCGTCAGGATCAACACGAGCATCGCGAACGCGATCGCCGCGATCAGCGCCGCGACCTCTCCAAAACTCACGCCTGTCCTCCTCAAGCAGGCGTTCCGGGACCCGACGCCCCGGAACGCGCGACTGTCCTACCCGCCGCGCCACGCCGACCAGCGGTCAGCGGGCGCAGGCGTGCCCACCAGCCCCAGACCCTACCGTCCGTGATGGAAACCGGCTCACGACGGTGAGTGTGTCAGCTCGCCGAGAGGATCGTCGGTGAGAGTCGGGAACGGATCCTCACCGGTGAGTGACGGATCAGTGCTCGGCTGTGGTCGGGTCCGCTCGTCGTCGATCGCATTGCGGACCTTCACCGACACCAACGAGCCGGCACACTTTCCCGCTGCGGGCGCGGGCGCGGGAGACGGTGCGGGTTCCCCGTTCACCGGCGGCGGCACGCAGGTGCGGTCGCGTACCCAGAGGTCGAGGGTGAGCTCGTCCCGCCGCCAGCAGGTGTAGCTGCCCTTGGCCTTCTGCTCCGGGCAGCGGTCCACCTTCCACCGCCGCCAGCCGTCGCCAGTGAGCGCCGCCTCGTAGACCTGGACGGTCTCCTTCCATGCCCGCTCCGACTGCACGGTCCGTTCCCGCAACCGGCAGTCCTCCAGGCACCAGCGGCTGCCGCTGACGTTGTCCACGGTCTGCACCGCCGCCCAGCTCGGCACGCCGAGCTCGTCGAGGGTGTCGAAGACCGGGTCGCGGGCGAGCGTCCGGATCCCGAAGTAGAGCGGTACCGCGCCGAGCAGGACCAGGGTGACCAGGGCGAGAAGCCCCGCCCGCAGCCGCCGCCGCTCGCGCATCTGCCGGCGCAGCTCGGACCGGGCGCCGCGCAGGCC